>JAIRZO010000018.1 GCA_031267195.1 Holosporaceae bacterium
ATCTGCATAATTTTACCGGTGGTTGCGTGAAATATGGTTACGGCCAATGGCGTATTATCGGATACCGTCTTGGAGATTTCCAATTGATCATTCGCTTTGTTCAAAAAGCGGGATATAAATATACTCACAAACAGCCAGAGAATAATTAAAATGTAAATACCATTTTGAATGGAACTGAACAAAGATGATGATAGGGTGTTGATGGACTCCCCATCGGCCACCACCAGCACAAAAAATTTATTGCCAACGATGCTGTCTGGGGTTTTTATTTCACTCTTGATGACCTTAAACTGTTTTCCTTCTATTGGTACATTTGATAGTCCATCTTTTATGGTCTGGATGCTGCCGGCCAAGTGTAACCCGAGGGCTACCACATATTTGTTGCTCTGCAAATTACTGGGCAATGCATTCAGGGATACATAGCGACGACAATCCGGAGATATTATGAAAAATGTTCGGGGGAATGACCCCTGATACATCTGATTCATATATGTTTCGTAGTAACTCCACTTTACGGCTATCTCAGTCCAGAATCCATTGTCATTGTCTTTGTTTTTGCTGTTTTTATCCTTATCGCTTTTACCTTCGTTTTGAAATATAAGGTACTTTACCACCACCGTATCGGTTGCGTCTTCCAATTGCTCCAGGAAATAATTTATTTTTTCTTTAGATTTTCCTTCAAAACTTTTCCGTGGAAGATTTGTGGTCAATGTACTTGCGAGGCATTTGCCATCTTTGTTATCGTATAAAGTGATGGAAGCTATGTGAGATTTTTTTTTCAGCAGGGCTGTAAGAAATGTTTGCATCTTTTTTTTATCCGGATTTTCTCCTGCTTTTTCATTTCTAATATCTTGCACTAATTCATTGAGTTGTCCGTTGGTATTTTCGAATTGTACCCCGACATACTTAGAAAGTCCGGTACATTCCGTTGTTATAAATGTGTCAAGACATTTTTCGGAATCACTGATAACGGAAGATTTTAGAAAAAAATAGCCGGCACCAAGTGGCACTAGAATGCAGGCCAAAACCAACACAGTGGCTTTGATGGTATCCATAATCTTTTTCAACATATCAGCCTCAATTGTGTTTTGTATATAAAAGCCATTGAGACTATAATACAGTCAGTAGCTTACTATTTTGTAAATTTATGACAACAGCTATAAACACGTCGTTGATTTTTTTGCTTTGGCTGCCATGTGTAAATGGTTTTGGACTTGCCCAAGTTCTTTTTTGATTCTTTTCGGAATACAGCCAGTGGTTTCTTAAAGTCGTCTAGGTTTGTTTTATTAGCAGATGCTGGCAGTGGCACACATTCGTAGGGGAAAAAACTTTCTTGTGCACCCAGCAGCTTGCTGTGGCTGGTCGCCCTGCTTCAAGGAAAACTCTTTGTTGAAATTAACTGGATAAGTATGCAATAATCAAAATGTTGTAATAAATGAGGATAAATCAATGGCAGGAAGTGTTAATAAGGTGATTTTGATCGGAAATTTAGGACGTGATCCTGAGGAGAGAACATCTCAAGATGGAATAAAAATTATCAGTTTTTCTTTAGCTACTTCTGAATCTTGGCGCGATAAAATAACCGGTGAAAGGAAAGATAAGACCGAGTGGCATAGAGTTGTAGTTTTCAATGCCAATTTGGCTGAGCTTTGCGAAAAATATCTTCATAAAGGCTCCAAAGTCTACGTGGAAGGTCAGCTGCAGACGCGGCGCTGGCAGGATCAATCCGGTGTGGAAAAATACACAACCGAAGTCGTTCTTCCGCGGTTTAGAGGTGAGTTATCTCTGCTGGATCCAAAATCGTCGGATATACAGCCTGGCAATTTGGGTGATGGACGGGCAGAAGCGATGGATGTTAACGATGATATTCCCTTTTAGTGATGTCAGTTGCCGATGCGTTTTTGCTTTTTGTCACATAACATAGCGTGTTGTTTATTTTATTTGGTATAATGAACGATAGCAGAATCTTAGTCGAAAATTCTGTTTGTGTTTTTCCAAGACTAAGTTGGAATGGTTCCTGCTATAAGTCGGGAGTTTCTTGTGTCTGCAGAAAAAGAAGAGATAGTTGCTGTTTCCCTAGAAGATGAAATGAAGCGCTCATATTTGGATTATGCCATGAGCGTCATTGTGGCCAGGGCTATTCCGGATGTGCGGGACGGCATGAAGCCGGTGCATCGGCGCATTGTGTTTGGCATGACCGAAAATGGCTTCGATTGTAGTAAGCCGTTTCGCAAATCAGCTCGCATCGTTGGTGATATAATCGGAAAATATCATCCGCACGGAGAGCTGGCGGTGTACGAATCCATGGTGCGGATGGCACAGCCATTTTCCATGCGGGAAATGCTTATAAGCAGTCGCGGAAATTTCGGATCCATGGACGGTGATCCACCGGCGGCACAGCGCTACACCGAAGCGCGCCTGGCAAAGCTCGCCCAAACGTTCACGGAAGATTTATACAGTGATACGGTTGATTTTATCCCAAATTATGATGAATCTCTCCAGGAACCAGTGGTGCTTCCAGCCAGATTTCCCAATGTGCTCGTAAACGGAGCCGGAGGCATTGCCGTTGGCATGGCCACGAATATCCCAACTCATAATTTAGGCGAAGTGATAGATGCCTGTGTAATGTTGATCGATAATCCAGAAGCTATTCTTGAAGACATTATGGCAGTCCTGAAAGGACCGGATTTCCCCACCGGAGGTGTTATTGTTGGCCGCAGCGGAATTGGGTCAGCTTTCCGCACGGGGCGCGGGTCCATAATTGTGCGCGCCTGCTATCACGTGGAAAACATGCCAAAAGATCGTCAGGCGATAGTTGTAACCGAAATTCCGTATCAGGTGAACAAAGCCAAGATGATCGAAAGAATTGCTACGGTGGTCAATGAGAAAATCGTTGAGGGTATTTCAGATTTGCGCGATGAATCCAGCCGCGAAGTACGGGTGGTCATTGAACTTAAAAAAGATGCCAACAGCGACATCGTGCTGAACCAGTTGTACAAATACACGCAGCTGCAGGTTTCTTTCGGCGTAAACATGCTGGCACTCCACAATCGACGTCCGAAACTCATGAACCTGATGGAAGTGTTGAATACTTTCCTGGAATTCCGCCATGAGGTTATTATTCGTCGCACGCGATTCGGGTTGAATAAAACGCGGGATCGCGCCCATATATTAATAGGTTTGGCTATAGCAGTTGATAATATTGATGAAATTATCAGGATCATAAGGGCAAGTCCGGATCCGACCACGGCTAAGCAGGTCTTGATGGAGGCAGAGTGGAATGCTTTGGAAATAGAACCGCTAATTAAGTTGGTCGATGACCCGGCGAGTATTTATCGGAATGGTAAATGTAAATTAACGGATGTTCAGGCGCAGGCCATTCTGGATTTAAGATTGCACAGACTAACGGGACTAGAAAGAACAAAAATTTCGGATGAATTAAGTCAATTGTCGAACAAGATACAGGACTTATTCGATATTTTAGAATCTAAAGATCGCGTATCTCAATTGA
>JAIRZO010000073.1 GCA_031267195.1 Holosporaceae bacterium
CTCTGTGTTATTGTCCGGTCTGTTAGAGGATGCTCCGGCGGAGTTAAAACCAATACTTCAGATTATAAAATCTGGAGAACTCATGGTAAGACGAGAGTTCGACAAAAAACATTTGCAACCACTGCTGGATCTATCCACCAAGCACGGTGTTCACATAATTTGGAAAGATCTTGCTCTGATAATTTACGCTTCCTATCCGACGGATACCCCAGAAAATTTGATCAAAATTCTGGAACCGCTAATCAACGACGATAGGCCATTTAAGCTGACAGCGCTGGAACTTATAGCCATGATTTACGAAAATAAGGGCGCGCATGATAAAGCCAAAGAATTGCTAAGTAAGATTATAAAACATGCTGAAGTTTCAGAAAAACAAAAAAGTAGAGCATCCATATTGCTGAATCACATCAGTGCACAGACTCCACCTCCACAGAATAAAAAACCGGAAGAAAAAGAAAAATAGAAAGGAGAAAACAAAGATCATGAATAGGTGTATGCTGCTATCGTCTGGCTTTGGCCTTATACTATCTTTGTTAGTGGTCGGGTGTTCTGAAGAAAAAGTGAAACTTAGTGGCAGGCGTGAGCCGTTGCTGGTTTCAGAAATGCATGCGATTGAGACAGAAAATTTGGATTCTACTCCGGTAATCGTAGGCCAGCAGCTGCTGATGAATTCTTCCTATCCGCAGCCACATTTTAACGTGACCCATTGTCATGATCCTCTCAAATTTTCGCTAACACCTTCCATCATGTGGTCCAGTAATCTAGATTACGAATCGCATATGTTCTTCAAAGCTATAGCTGCACCGGTGGTGGCGGAAGGTCGGGTGTTTTGCATGGATGCCGGTGGCCTTGTATACGCCCTCGATGGAACGACCGGAAAGCGCCTATGGTCCATGAGCACCACAATTAAAGGAAAAGATGGGCAAATCGGTGGAGCAATCGCCCATGATCAGGGAAAATTGATCGTGACTTCCAGCTTTGCTGAATGTTTCTGCCTGGATGCGAAGAGTGGCAAAATTCTCTGGAGATTAAAACTTCCTGCTCCGTCCAAAGGTGATGGCATAAGTATCTATCAAGGTAAGGCTTTTATTTTGTGCCAGAACGGCAGTTTGCAGGTGGTGAATATCAGTAGCGGAGAAATCTTGTGGGCTCATTCCGGTGTCTTTGTGGAATCAACCCTCATTGGTAGCGCTAGTGTTGCCATTGCCGACGATACCGTCTTCGTTGCCTATCCATTTGGAGAAATTTTTGCTCTGAGGTCTGATACCGGATATGTGAAGTGGGATGCGAATTTTCAAAAATACTTTACCATGAGCGCAGCAAAAGCTTTTTCCCATCCCAGAGCATGCCCAGTAGTATATGATGGCATTGTGTATTTTATTGCTGCCAATGGGCAAACTGTGGCCTACGAAACCAAGACCGGATATCCCATTTGGAATAACAACTATGGAGGAATCCAGACTCCTATTTTGAGTGGGAATAGCATGTTTTTGCTAAATGCTAACGGCGAGCTTTTGTGTCTAAATAACAAAACAGGGAAATTGCGCTGGAGTAGAAAATTAAGCCTGGACAATTCCGGAAAAATTTCCGAATGGTATGGACAAATTCTCGTAAAGGATCATATCCTAGTGATATCTCAGGAAGGTGATTTGTTCTTTGTATCCATTCATGACGGCAAAGTAAAAAAAATAAAAAGAATAGTCGAAGGAAAGGTTGTGGCCAATCCTGTGATCGCTAATGCAATTCTGTATCTTCTGCTGGAGAATGGTGGAGTTGCAGCCTATAGATGAAAATTGCAATTATTGGTCGGCCGAATGTTGGAAAATCAACACTGTTTAATAGGTTAGTTCGACAAAAATTAGCCATTGTTGGTGATGTATCCGGCATAACCAGAGATCGGAAAACTGTGGCTGTAGATTTTTATGGCATCCACATCGAATTGCTGGACACGCCGGGAGTGGATCCATTTTCACGCGATGCCCTTGCCTTGTCCATGAATGAACAATCGTTCGCTGCACTGCAGGAATCGGACATAATTTTCTTGGTTATAGATGCCATTGCTGGCGTCACCGAATACGATAAAGAAATTGCTTCCTGGATTAGAACTGCCCTAAAAAAGGTAGGGAATCGAAAAATTATTCTCATAAAAAATAAATCCGAAGCTAAAAAAGCTGTGGTGGATAATTCCTCGTCTCTCGGGTTCGGTGAGGGAATTTATGTTTCTGCTGAGCATAATCTCGGTTTCGATGAGATATACGCAGCTCTGGCAGAGGAGGAGGAAAAAATTCTATGCCTGGAAGAAGAACAATCGAAACGCAGCGCTGCTCACACTGCACCAGCGACGGATGAGCATCTCAAAATCGCCATCATTGGGCGTCCGAATGTGGGAAAGTCGTCATTAATCAATGCAATAATTGGAGAAGAGCGGCTGCTGACTGGAGATCAGGCCGGCATCACGCGGGATGCCATAGCGCTGAGCTGGCGTTTCAAAAATTGGATGATTTATCTCATTGATACCGCTGGCCAGAGGAAAAAATCAAAAACAACCGATGCGATAGAATCTATTGCTGTACTGGATGCCTGGCGCCACATAAAACAGGCTAACATTGTAGTGGTTCTGATGGACATCAACGCCCCGTTTGAAAAACAGGATATTTCCATAGCTATGCAGGCCTTTAATGAGGGTAAGATCATAATATTTGCACTGAACAAAAGCGATATAGTTCATAATCCAGATGAAATTCTCCAATCTATTCGGAGCCGCATTCCGAAAGAATTTGCTCAATTACCAGATGCTCCATGTCTGTTGGTATCCGCTAAAGAAAAAAAAGGACTGGCGCGTATATTCAATGTGGCCATAAATTTATACGACATATGGAACAAAAGAATCTCAACTGGAGTGCTAAATCGCTGGCTTCAGACCGCCATTGCCCAAAATCCTCCTCCGCTGGTAAGCGGTATGCCGATTCGTTTAAAATATGTGTCCCAGACCAATTGTAAACCGCCGACTTTTACTATATTTGCCAATCGGGTTGAACATTTACCAAAAAGCTATGAAAGATATCTGCTAAATCATTTGAGAAAATCGTTGGATTTTAATGGGGTTCCGCTGAGACTTTTCGTGCGCCAGAGAAAAAATCCACATGCTGGATAAAGTTATAACGCAAACTCGCGAACTATGGACTAGTTTTTAGACAAATATTCAGCTTCTTGGATAATTTCGATTCGTTTTTTCTTAATCTAATTATTTTATGATTCACAGAATTAAACTCTCGGAGGTTCTGTGCTATCCAAAAAAGAAAAACTTGCAAGGTTAAAAATAATGCGCAGTGAGGCCATTGGCTCATCCACATTCTGGAATTTTCTAGAAGTGTATGGCAGTGGTGAAAAGCTGCTGAAAGTTTTACCAACCCTATACAATTCGCACATAAAAATTTCCATCAAATATGATGGATCATCCGATTCATCTCTACAACATTTCAAATTGTGCAGCGATGAGGATATCAAAGAGGAATTTGCTGCGCTAAAAGAAATTGGCGGCCGCATTGTGTTTTTCGAAGACGAATTGTATCCTCCTCTGCTGAGAAATATTCCGGACCCTCCTCCTCTGCTAACTTTGCTGGGAGAGAAAAGCAGGATATTAGACTTTTACAATCGAAATATTATTTCGGTCGTAGGGTCCCGCAATTCTTCAATTCACGCCAATAAATTCTGCAGCAATCTCTGCAGTGAGCTGAGTCGAGCAAATATCGTGATAGTTTCTGGACTTGCGAGAGGTATCGACGCTAACGCTCACCTGGGAAGTCTGGAAAATGGAACTATCGCTGTGGTGGCTGGCGGCATAAACGTGGTCTATCCGCAGGAAAATGCACAATTGTACAAAGAAATCGCTAAGAAAGGCTGCATCATTGCGGAAATGCCATATGATACGGCACCACAGCCGCATTTTTTTCCGAGACGCAATAGAATTATTGCTGGCATATCCTATGGTACAATTGTGGTGGAGGCAGCAGCTCAATCGGGGTCTCTCATAACCGCCCGCATGGCCCTGGAATATAACCGAGATGTGTTTGCCGTTCCCGGATTCCCTCTTGATCCTCGTAGCGTAGGATGCAATACTCTCCTGAAGGAAGGTGCGATTTTGGTGCAAGGTCCACAGGATGTACTGGATTATGTGGAAAATCGAAAAATTATGGAAAAATCTTTGCTGGAAAGTCGGGAGCCTTTTGCCGCTAGGATTTCCGATTATGATGTTGAGCGAACACAGGGGCAGATAATGAAATCTCTAAGTTCAGTACCAATTACCATTGATGAGTTAATCGCCGCTATTAAGGTGCCGCCGCAGGAGGTTCTTGCTGCGCTACTGAAGCTGGAGCTTTCCAATAGAATTGTGAGACTACATGGGCAGAAAGTGTGTCTCATGCTGGATGGATAGGGTTATTTTATATGCGTTTAGTGATAGTTGAATCTCCGGCGAAAGCCAAAACCATCAATAAATATCTGGGATCTGGCTACAAGGTAGTAGCCAGCTATGGGCATGTGCGGGACCTGCTATCGAAAGATGGCAGCGTTCGTCCAGATGAAGATTTCGCCATGACATGGGAGATAAGTAGTCGTGGCGCCAAATGCATAGATGATATCCTGAAATATCTGAAGCAATGTGATGAGCTTTTGCTAGCAACCGATCCAGATCGAGAAGGGGAGGCCATTTCATGGCATATCAAAGAAATAATTGATAAAAAAAAAAAGCTCAACATTCCCGTTCGGCGCATTGTATTTCATGAAATTACAAGAAAGGCAATAGGAGAAGCCATTGAGAATCCACGAGATCTGGACATTCATCTTGTGGATTCCTATTTGGCGCGACGTGCTTTAGATTATCTGGTGGGATTTTCCCTATCTCCCATTCTCTGGAGAAAGTTGCCAGGCAGCAAATCGGCTGGTCGCGTGCAATCGGTGGCTCTCCGTATCATCACCGAAAGAGAAATGGAAATCGAGGAATTTAAAACTCGTGAATACTGGACATTAGAGGCAAAGTTCGAGGCTAAAAACAAAAAAATCTTCAGTGCGAAACTGACTCATTTCGATGGGGAAAAGCTAGATAAGTTTTTCATCGATAATCAGGAAAAAGCACTCTTTATGAAAAGTAAGCTGGATGACCAGGCCTATGTGGTTAGTTCTGTGCAGAAAAAAAATCTGAAACGTAATCCAGCTCCACCGTTTATAACGTCCACTCTGCAACAGGAGGCATCCAGAAAATTTGGTTTTAGTGCAAAAAAGACCATGCAATTGGCTCAAAATCTCTACGAAGGCATTGATTTTAACGGTGAAACCACTGGCCTCATAACCTACATGAGAACAGATAGCATTAATTTAGCAAAGGAAGCTGTGGACAAGATACGAAGTCTCGTTTCCAACAAATACGGCAAAGATTTTCTTCCTGCATCTCCGCGCATCTACACGAATAAAGTAAAAAATGCTCAGGAAGCCCACGAAGCCATTCGTCCCGTCGATGTGGCTGTAGCTCCTGACAGTATAAAATCAAGCGTCGGTTTGGATCTATATCGGCTCTACAATTTAATCTGGCAGAGGGCGGTGGCATCCCAGATGTCTTCGGCAGTGTTTGATCAGGTTCAGGTTGATATTACCGATACTGCAACGACCAAAAACACCTTCAAAGCAACGGGAAGTACACTGATTTTTGACGGATTCCTTAGGGTTTACGAAGAAGGAAAAGACGAAGCATCTTCGGCGGATGATAGCGACGAATGCGCCGATGGATTGCTGCCTCCGTTGGCCGTAGATGATGCTACTCCTCTGAAAAAATTGGAGAACCTGCAGCACTTTACGCAACCGCCTCCACGTTTTTCCGAGGCGAGTTTGGTGAAGAAGCTGGAGGAATTGGGTATTGGACGACCATCCACCTATGCATCTATTCTGCAGGTACTGCAGGATCGTGGGTACGTCAGGCTGGAAAAGAAATACTTTATTCCGGAGATACGTGGCCGTCTTGTTATTTCGTTTCTGCTGAGTTTTTTTGGTAAATATTTGGAATATGGGTTTACTGCTGACATGGAGCAATCCCTCGACGATGTTTCCAATGGAAATAGAACGTGCATAGATGTGCTAAGGGAATTTTGGACTGGCTTTTGCGCTAACATTGCCCAGACGAAGGATATAAAAATTTCAGATGTGATCAATCAGCTGAATGAATCTTTAAAATCTTTTCTGTTTGGTACCAATGAAGATGATTCTTCGGCAAGAAAATGCCCTGAGTGTAAAATTGGGGAATTAAGTCTGAAAATTGGGAAATTTGGTTCATTTATAGGATGCTCTCGATATCCTGACTGCAGCTATGTGAGAAAGCTTGATTCCTTCAGCAGTGAAAATGACGGAGCATTGGTTTCATCCTCGGAATATCCGAAGTTTATCGGCGTTGATCCTTTGGATCAGCAAGAAATTTTCCTTAAAAAAGGTCCCTACGGTCTATATCTGGAAAAACCAACGAAGTTTATGGAAAAATCACCGATTGCTGAGGCGATCGATCAGCAGAGAATTAAGGGCAAAAAAGAAGCAGCTCCGAAGGCGGTGCGTATCTCCGTTCCACAATTCATGAATCTCCAGAATCTGGATCTTGCCATTGCCTGCCAGCTGCTGCAGCTGCCAAAAAACATCGGAACCTATGAAGGTGAAGATGTGAAGGTTGGCATCGGCAGATTCGGACCATTCGTGTTTTTTAAGGATAAGTACATATCCATCAAAAAAGACCCGGCGTCTGTTATTTCCATGAGTCTAGATGCCGCCATCGATCTAATAGAAAATAGACGGCAGAGGGAAATGCATGTTAAAAAAAAATAAGACGGATGTATCGCCGTTGTGGACGAGCATATCTCCACTATTAACGGTCGATGCTGATGTTTTGGCGCAGATTCATGCTGAATGTTTTCGAGATGCCTGGAATGTTGAAAGTTTTAGTTCCCTTTTATACAAGAGTTCATATTTTGGCTTTTTGCTGAAATCGTCAGGAAAACCAATGGGTTTTATTTTGTGTAACTCGCTGGTAGACGAGATCGAAATCATAACCCTGGGCGTGTTAAAAATTTTTAGGAACAGAGGATGTGGAAAATATCTGCTAAAAAATGTCATTAGCTGCGCAGAGCAAGGTGATTCAAAAAAAATTTTCCTGGAGGTATCCGAGAACAATGTTCACGGCATTTCACTTTACGAATCAATGGGATTCCAAAAAATTGCCAGGCGCAAAGGATATTACCAGAACTGCGAGCAGTCTGGTAACACCGGCAACACCAGTGATGCATTGATTATGATTTATCCACATGTTCAGATGTAA
>JAIRZO010000078.1 GCA_031267195.1 Holosporaceae bacterium
CAGCAATACTATCTCTTCTGCTTTCAGCTCTTTTTTCATCATTACCTCCTATCATAACATTCGCAATTCTAAACCAATCACGAACTATAAACTGGATCAATTATAGGGGGGCAGGACAATCCAGCAGATTCATTTCGTGCAAAATCGATTGCCGTCTGCGCCGCATTTCGTCCAGGTAATCATCGTAGTTTCCGCGGAAAATCGTAACTTTACCGTCGGCGATGTGCCACAGAATATGGACGCAACCGCGCAGCACCTCTCTATCATGGGTTACGACAATCAAAGTGCCGCAGTAGGACTGCAGCATGCGCAGCAAACTCCTGCGATTGTGCTGATCCAGATGATTTGTGGGCTCATCCAGCAGCAATATCGACGGATTTTTACTCAGCGCATTCGATAACGACTTGTTGAATTTTTCGCCTCCACTGAGAGAATCAAAATCATCGATGATCTGCGAGACAATCGCCGTTGAAATGTCAGGATTATTCTCGATAATCATTCTCAGCAGCGACGACTTTCCTGCGCCGTTTCTTCCAATAATTCCGATACGCTCGCCGAACAAAATCGTGGTCGAAAAATTCTCAAAACATGTTTTGTGCGGAAACGATAAACTAAAATCTTCTATAAAAACTGGACTGTGCATAACTCTCTCTTAAATTAATTTTCGGGAAACAAACCTGAAATTTCAAGCCCGCAGATCGGGTAATTTAATCGAGAATTTTCATGATACTAACATACTCCAATTTAGTATGGAAAGATTATTATAGGCTGTATGGGCTGATTAATCAAGTAAATTGAGAGGTTCTAAATCAACTGTATTTGGTCATTTTTCGCCACATATTCTGGAACGGAAATACCGTTTCCTTCTTCAAGCCATCGGGCAATAAATCTGCGGTGACAGGTTTCGCCGGATTTTTCGTAGCACAAAAGCGCGAGATGTTCTTTACTGCTTTTGTTCAGCATTTTGATCAATTCTTCGTAGTTTTTGATTGGGTATAATACCATTTCCCATCACAAACTTCCCATTGTATCCTGCTTGTCGCCTGACAATAAGCATATATAAAAGGCTATTCGGATAATTTAAGATGGGAAATGGTATAAATTCCCAAGAACCTCGCTGCAATATTTTTCCATGGTTTTTTCCGGAGAAACTGCGCCGGATTTTGCTTCTCGCAGCAATTGTTCCGTCGGGTTCAGGCACGGAAAACACCCATCAATTTGCGCCCACTGCGGCGTGTACAGAGAAATGCTGATTTTAAGCATATCGCCCGGCAATTTCGGAATAAACGCAAAATAAGAGGTGCAAATCATCATGCTATCTATGCCGAAAATACATTAAAATTCCATTCAGTTATATCGAACCTATTTCAGGTGAGCAGGTCAAATTCCCAGCTTCATATGGATAATATTTGTATATTGTCGGAGTGAATTTGAAAATGCCATATCGTTCATCGTCTTTTCCGTTTTTGTAGTATTGTAAAAAGTCGTCCAGCCACAATTTGTCTTTCAAAGATTTGTCTGTTACCAGTTCGAGCTTGCCGAA
This sequence comes from Holosporaceae bacterium, assembly GCA_031267195.1. Classification (GTDB taxonomy): domain Bacteria; phylum Pseudomonadota; class Alphaproteobacteria; order UBA3830; family UBA3830; genus BNWE01. The sequence goes on from JAIRZO010000078.1 coordinate 1,544, forward strand.
CAAAATCATGTTTTTCCAGCTTCCAGCCACATAATAATACAGCGATGCATTGCTGTTTTTTTTGAATTGCTCGACTTTTGGAGAATCGGAATCGCCGAGAAAATATATCTCCAATCTATCGTCTATTCTCCTGTTGAGAACATTATCCAATTTCCTATTGAGGACGTTATCTAACGCTCGAGTTTCAGGAAAATTATCCAAGTTTATTGTGGATACAAACGCAGTTTCACAGGCTTTGATAACTTCAACAATGTGCTCTTTAATTTTTATATCACTCATAAAATTCAGCCTCCCAATATACTTCTGAGGCATATTTAGCATGGAACATCGGACAAAAGAACGGTATTCTTATGGTAATCGGGAGTAATTTTCGAATGGCGATAAAAAAAATAACTTGTAAAACGGCTCTGCATTATCATGATCGTGAATTTGCTAGCAACTATGATTTGAATATTTATCGCAGATGCGGACATCGCTGCATCTACTGTTTTGCGCAATATTCGCATAAATATCTCGATACGGATCAATTTTTCGATGATATTTTCGTAAAAACGAATGTTACAGAAATTTTGCATGCGGATTTTTCAAAGCGATCATGGAACAGCGATCCGGTTAATATCTGCGGAGTGACGGACGGGTATCAGCCGATCGAAGCCGAATATTGTCTTATGCCGAAAATCATTGAAACTTTCATCCGCCACAAAAATCCAATGATAATCACAACCAAATCTACGCTTCTGCTGCGCGATCTTGATCTGCTGGAAAAGCTCAACAAGATTGCCGGAGTCAGCGTGCAAGTATCTGTTTCAGCTATGGATGAACTGATTCGTGAAAAAAATGAACCATTGTAAACGAGGATTATCTCGAAATCTTTCGTCAGAAAATTCTTTCTCTTCGAAAAAAATACGACTTTTACAATGAACACAGAGAAATCTGCAGAGGTGAGAAACAAGAAATGCAGCTGAAGCTCCTGTAGGAAGTTCTTGAAAAGAATTTCGATACTTCCGCTTAGGTTATCAAGATTGTCAACGTAAATCGGTAACATAAAGAGAGAATATTACGTTTTATGAGACATAACCCCGAGCGCAAAATTCTCCGCAACAGGAAAACGGCGGTTTTGAGGAATGCCAGAGATTGTCTCAGAATCAGTATTTACAGCGGAGGTGCCAAAAATCTCCGTGACTCCTTGTATCTTTAAATCATACGGTATTGTTAGCTAAGATAGCGTATATAAGAGGAAGAGAAGTCGATGACTCCTTTGTGCCAAAAGCATGCAAAACAGATTCAACTCCTTCCTCCTTTTGGTTTAAACCGAATGGTATCTTGTGGCCTCAAATTTGAGTGATCACGTATTTTACAAGGATGGTTGAACCGTTATTATTTTACTTCATGGAGGTATTTTATGCAAAAGTATGTTGTCGGTATTGATGTTTCAAAAAAAACTCTTGATGTTTGTGCCATTCTCGACGGAAAAATCAGGAAGAAATCTTTTACAAATACTGAATCCGGATTCAACAATTTGGTTACATTCGCCAAGAAATTTCAGCTTATGGATCCGCATTTTTGTATGGAATCGACCGGATGTTATTCAGAAAATATTGCGGAATTTCTTTATAATTCAAACTTTATGGTCAGTGTCATTAATCCATTGCAAATTAAGTCTTTTCGCATGAGTAAGCTTGTGCGCCAAAAGACCGATCGTTCTGATGCAGAGGTAATCACAAATTTTTGTCTGCAAAACAATCTGAGTTTATGGATCCCTAAATCTCGCGAAAATAAGGAATTATCCGAGATTAACTGTCGTTTGGATTCGCTAAAATTGGAATTAAATCGCTTG
>JAIRZO010000083.1 GCA_031267195.1 Holosporaceae bacterium
GCAGCTCATATCCCTCATCTTCCGTTTTTAATCCTATTTCTATATCGCTTTCGCTGATCTTATTAACTTTGTGTCCAAATTCCATAATTACAATTTCTGCTGTGTCGGAATCTATAATCTGGTTGGCCGTAACCATCACTCCAAGTTTCATGAGAGTTTTCACCACTTCTCCCACACGGACAGCCATTCTATTTGCCAATTCCTGGACGCCAATGGTCTCCGGTAGGATTACTTCCTTGATTATTTTTGACGTTTCTGGTCCAGCTGCATAAAATTTGTTCTTCTGCTTTGCTCTTTTTATTGAACTGAGTGATCTCCCTTTTTCTCCGACATCATCAAGAGCATTGTATATGGAGATTCGCCCAAAGCCGGAAGCATATTTGTTTCTTAATTCCTTGATGCCTTTTTTAACCGTCACAATCTTTTTCGCATTCGCATTGGAAGATTTTGAAGTTATATCATCATCCTCATCATCAAAATCCGCATTTTCCCGCGAAGATTTATGGGAAGTATAGCGAGATCGTAAAAAATCTGCAGACTCCGGTGCGACAGTAGCTTTTCCAGAAGCATCATGGCTTGGCGTTTTCTCAAGAATTTCAGCCACCTTCTTGGATTCAAGCATTTCCATTTCCCAAGCTTGTTCCTCTATTTCTTCCTGTTTCAGATGCTCCTGTTCTTCTATTTCTCTTTTTAACCGCTCGGTTTGTTCTTTTTCCTCCCGAATTGCATCCTGAATAACCTTGATTCTTGTCTCCATTTCTTGTGTAGTTAATAGATTCCCTGTAGTGTCTTTTGCAACATCAACAGAACCGGAAGCGACGTTGTCAGCAGTGGGACCAGTACCGAATCGGGAAGCGGGGACACGTTTCTTTTTCACCTCCACCACCACTACTTTGCTTTTCCCATGCGAAAAGCTTTGCCGAACTTTCGTATCACTAGCATCACCAGATGGTTTCACGTCACTGGAACGAGACAAGCTCAGTGTGCTCTTTTTTTGCTCTGTCATATAAAAAATATCCCTACAAATTCAAGAATAATTCATTTGAACCAATGTTCCCTGGATTTCATGATGACTTCATTTGCGAAATTTTGATTAATCCCAGGCAATATTTCCATCAACTCATCGGTACACAGATCTGCCAATTCATCCAGCTTTAAAATGTTCTTTTCGGCCAAGGCTAAAATCATATCGTCCGATAGCAGGCCCATGGTTATAATTTCCTTATCAACCTCCATGCTTTTAATTTTTTGCGCTGACTCTTCCTTTTTTCGTTGCATATAATCTTTTGCACGAGAAATAAGCTCTTTAGCAATATCCTCATCAAACCCGTTGATGGAGGCTAATCCCTCTATTGGACAGTTTGACAGTTCCTCCACAGTTTCAAATCCCTCAGTCACTAGCAAATGGGCAATAACTTCGTCACAGTCAAGTGCTTCCATAAACGTTTGCGAATTTAAATGATATTCTTTATTCCTCTGCTCCATGGCAAATGTTTCGGATACAACAGTGACACTGCAGCCTATGAGGATGGAAGCCAAGCGGACATTCTGTCCCCTCCTTCCTATTGCCAGACTCAGTTGATTATCCGGGGCTAGCACTTCAAATCTTCTGTTCTCCTCATCCATTACAACTCGCGTAACCTCCGCTGGAGCCAATGCGTTTACGGCAAATGTTGCTAAATCATTGGACCAGAGAATGATATCGATCTTCTCTCCCTGCAACTCCTGAATAATGGCCTGAACTCGGTTGCCACGTACTCCAACACAGGCACCGATGGGATCTATGTTCGTGTCAGCTGAATACACGGCGATTTTCGCCCGGCTTCCCGGATCCCGAGCCACCGCTTTTATTTCAATAACTCCATCATAAATTTCTGGAACTTCCTGCATAAAAAGTTTGGCTAAAAATTGAGGATATGTGCGGGATAAAAATACCTGGTGTCCTTTGGATTCTCGGGAAACTTCGTATATATATGCTCTTATGCGATCTCCGATGCGATAATTTTCTTTTGGAATCAGTTGATCCTTCTTTATTACCGCTCCGGTTTTTCCAATATCCACTATTAGGTGATTGTATTCCACACGTTTCACAATGCCACTTATTATTTCGCCGACCCTATTTTTGAATTCCTCATATTGTTTTTCTCGTTCCGCTTCAGTAATTTTTTGAATTATTATTTGGCGACCAACCTGGGCCGCAATCCTGCCAAAATTAACCGGCGGTAATTTTGTGCTAAGAATCTGACCAGTAACCGCATTAGGGTCAATTTTTAAAGCATCCTCCAAAGTAATATCTACAAATTCATCCTCAATAGTTTCTTTTACCGTAATGCATTTGAGTATCGATACTTCTCCGATTTTACGATCTATGATTACACGAATATCGTGCTCATGCCCATATTTAGATTTGGCAGCTTTTTGAATAGCTCCTTCCATGGCCTCCAATATTTTCTCTTTTTCTAATCCCTTTTCCCGAGCAACAGCTTCAGCGATCTGCAGCAATTCAGGTCCATAAAATTTAGAATCAGTCCACAAAGATGTTGACATAGCAAGTGTATCCTCAAAAGAATATATCCTAATGTCACCCAGCAAATACCAGATGACATCGCCTTTAGCTTTATTATAAGCATGATCAGCGCAAACTCCTCCTGGAGCTAGTTTTTTTCAGTTTTTTATAAAAAAACAATCCTAGTAACGTTGTTATTATTGCACTCTTCCTTTGAATAGACAATAAATATCATTAATATTTTGTTCTATCTTCACCGATTTACGTAAAAATTTCTTCGAATCATGAAAACAATCCACTCTTCAGTGGAAGACGATTTATTGTATCACAGGAAAGCATTTGCATTCTGTCTTCGCAGGCTGTATCATCTACAAAAGCGTTATCATTGAATTATCAGCTGTGAGTTGCGTTGATTGAATATATAGTTGCGGAGTACATAGTCACATGGAAAATTTAAAGGTTATTTTGTTAAGGAAAGTTGCTGGATTAGGAGTTATTGGTGATGTTGTTGGTGTAAAACCTGGATTCGCCAGGAATTATCTTTTGCCAAAAAAAATTGCCATGAGAGCAACCATTGAAAATATCAAATATTTTGAGGCCTGTCGTGTTCAAATTGAGGAACACAATGCAGAAACCAGAGCCGAAGCTGAAAAAGTTGCTGGAAAAGTGAATGGATTGGTGGTGATTTTGGTACGCCAGTCCAGTGAAAAAGGGCATTTATACGGATCTGTTACTGCCCGGGACATAGCGACTGCCGTCACCGGTGCAGGATTTGATGTGGTCGCTGGCCAAATTAATCTACACAATCCCATCAAGTCATTGGGAGTGTATGAAATTGTTGTCGGTCTGCATCCGGAGGTATCCGTCTGTGTCCGACTGAGCATCGCAAAGTCCGAGGAAGAGGCTCGTCAGCAAATAGCCGAAATAGATGCGGCAACTAAAAGGAACACAGCGGATGGGGTGGCTTCTGCGGACGTGGCTGTTGCAGAAGGGTTGCAAACATCTTCCGGTGCACATGTTTACGAAGGCGCACAGGATTCTGCTTTATCTCCTGACGCTGAGGTGGTTGTCTAGCTGGGTTATATTATAGTATTCAACGCAGATTTGCTGCCATTTTGTGGGTTTTGTTTTTCCACACAGAGTTCATCGAAGAGTTGTTTTTCATGAAGCAGGTGTTGACTCCGGAAGATATAGGAACTATAGAGCGGACCATCGCTGCAGCGTCTTTACCTCCATGGAAAGTTGTCGAACTAAACGATGTGGATACCGTTTGGGTTTCTCCGGATATAGAAGGCAATCCCATCGCCCTTTTTGATTACCGCAGCGGTGACCAAAACAGGGCAGACGCTCGATTTGTTGTCTGTGCCCGTGATTACATGCATCTTCTTGTTAGTGAAGTGAAATCTCTACGCAAAAGAACCCTAGAATTGATTCAATTAAACAACCTGGAGCTGCAAAAACGCATCGACTTGCAGACGGATTTTAATGAATTGAAACAAACTATTCAGGCTATTGATAGCGATAAGTAAGGATCAAAAATTGGAAATGGGATAGATGGGCGTAGGTAGTTTTATATTTGGTAATCCGCTGAAAACGGAAAATTTAGCCTCTGAGAGGCTAAGCAAAACAAAAGCCCTTGCCATATTTTCCTCGGATGTCCTATCATCGACGGCCTATGCTACGGATGGAATTCTGCTGGCCCTGGGAGCATCCCTTACTTTTCTCTGTGCCATGCCGCTGGTAGCGATGATTGCGTTGCTGACATTGGTGGTTTCCGTTTCCTATTGGCAGACCATAGAAGCCTATCCCCAGGGAGGCGGAGCATTTTCGGTGGCTCACGAAAATCTGGGAGAATTTTTTGGACTAATTGCAGCATCCGCGCTTCTGGTGGATTACATTCTCACGGTGGCAGTTAGTCTTGCTGCCGGAGCCAGTGCAATAACATCGGCATTTCCCTCGTTTGCTCAGCATACGGTTTCTTTTTGCTTGATTTGTTTAGTGCTGCTAACCATTTCAAATCTGCGTGGTGCTAGGGAATCTGCAAATATTTTATCCATCCCAACCTACTGTTTCATATTGCTGATGGTTATTTTAGTAATTTCAGGATTATGTACCGGCAATGAAGGGATTGTACATAAAACTGCCAGGAAAATTCCTGCACATATGCCAACACTGATGGTTGTCATCATTTTTTTGCGAGCCTTTTCATCCGGTTGTTCTGTGCTGACGGGGATAGAAACCATTGCAGGTGGAGTAACTGCCTTTAAAAAGCCCCAGTATAAAAACGCTCAGATAACTCTTTGCATAATGTCATTTGTTCTGATATTCCTGTTCGTCGGTATAACTTTCTTGTCCCGCAAATTTGGAATTGTATTCTCCGCTTCCGAAACAGCTATATCCCAGATAGCCAAACACATTTTTGGAACTGGGTTCATGTACTATGCGATACAGTTGATGACGGCGGCGATATTGTTTCTGGCTGCCAATACTTCTTTTGCGGGATTCCCACGGCTTGCCAGTATTCTGGCCGAAAAAAAGTATATTCCAACGAATTTCGCTAATCTGGGAGATAGGCTCGCCTATTCCAATGGAATTATTCTGCTGGCCGTATTTTCCGTATGCTTGATCATCATCTTCAAGGGCAGTACTCATGCGTTAATTCCACTGTATTCCATGGGGGTTTTTATTTCATTTTCGTTATCACAGGCGGGTATGGTAAAGCATTGGTTTAGTGTAAAAGGAAAAAATTGGCATCTAAAAGCATTAATAAACACCATCGGCACCTTGGCCACGGGTTTTACTTTGCTCATAATCATCCAAAGTAAATTTCTTCATGGAGCCTGGATCATAATGATTCTGGTTCCCATAATTTTTTGTGCTTTCAGAAAAATCAACCGCAGATATGGAGAAATAAACGTTGAATTGGATATAAAAAGAGGGGGATTGGGAACTCTCCTGAAACCCATCAGTGAGGCAATGCCAAAGGTGGTGGTTCCTGTTTCCCGCATTCACAAAGCAACGCTGGCTGCGCTACGTTTTGCAGCATCTTTGTCTGATGATGTTGTGGCGGTGGTGGTTAATATGGATCAAAAGGAGGTTGATCGGCTAAAAACAAATTGGCGATCTTTAAATTTCAGTATGCCATTAATTATTTTGAAATCACCATATCGCTCCATTGTAAACCCATTTTTGGATTTTTTAACTGAGCAGGATGAACGTGATCCAGATAGGGGAAAGGCAATTGTTGTCATGCCTAGTTTTGTTCCGGGGAAAATTTGGCAAAACATTCTTCATAATCAAACCGCAACCATATTCAAAACAGCCCTGCTGTACAGAAAACAAAAAAGCGAACAAACCCGCGTTATTGTTGAAATTCCATATCAAATGAGAATTTGATTATAATTTCTTTGTGAGAGAATGATACACTGAGTTAGTTTAACTAATTGGGTAATTTTCTTGTGTGTAAAAATATTATGTGAACAACTTGATTTTTTATATTTTTTTATATATTTTCATATACTCTGTGTTTTATTTTTCGATCTGTGTGGAGAAAAAAAATGACCGTTAAGAAAGAAGGTGAAGCTGTAGCAGAAAAGGTTAAATCCACAAGAAGCGATGATAATAAACAATTCTTGGGATTAAGAGCAATATTCTGGCCGATTCATTCGTTTGAATTGAAAAAATTTCTTCCGATGGCCATTATGATGATGTGTATTCTGTTAAACTATAGCCTTGCCAGGGGTTTGAAGGATTCTCTGGTGGTAACGTCCATTGGCGAATCTGCGCTGCCGACCTTGAAATTATGGTTTGTGCTGCCAGGAGCCGTGATATTCATGATCATCTATTCGAAACTCCTGACAGTTTTTTCCAAAAACACGGTGTTCTACATCGTGGTCTCATCTTTTTTGCTATATTTTCTTCTATTCATTACGGTGCTATATCCTCAGCATGAGGCATTACACTTTAAATGTGCATCCTATTCGACAAAATTAACACAAACTCTCATGCTTCCCATCGAGCACTGGGTGTTTGCATCTTTCTATGTGATGGCAGAATTGTGGGGCAGTACCATGATTGGCCTCATGTTTTGGAAGTTTGCCAATGAAGTTACTCCGCTGCGCCAGTCGAAACGGTTCTATGCTATGTTCGGGTTTGTGGCCAATGCAGCGCTGATCATTTCGGGATTGTGCTTGGGCATGAACGAAGAAGATGCCGCTTCCTCATCGTCCAACGTTGATTGGGTTGCGTTGCCCTATCTCATTGGACTCATCATCCTATCTTGCATCATCATAATGGCACTCTACTATTATCTCACTGAGTATGTACTGACGGATCCACTTCATTTTAATTCGGAAGAAATGAATAGCCAGAAAAAAAAGAAAAAAGAAAAACTCAGCGTTAGCGATGGATTTAAATATGTGTTGAAATCGAAATACTTAGGGCTCATCGCACTGCTGGTCATATGCTATGGCATCAGCATCAATTTAGTTGAAGTCATGTGGAAAGGTCAGGTCAAACTTATGTATCCGTCTAAAGCAGCATTCGCTAATTACATGGGCGAACTACAAATATGGACCGGACTTGCCACAATTGCGTTTATGCTCATTGGGACCAACATCATGCGGAAATATTCGTGGTTTCTGTCTGCTATGTTAACGCCACTGATGATTTTTGTTACGGGATTAATATTCTTCTTCTTTATCATCTTTAATTCCCACGTTACTCCATTTGTGGAGCAGTTCGGATTTACCGCTCTCGGAGTCGTCATCACCGTTGGTCTTTTGCAAAATGTATTGTGCAAAGGAGTTAAGTACTCACTATTCGATCCCACGAAAGAGATGAGCTATATTCCATTGGACGATGAGCTTAAATCTAGAGGAAAAGTCGCCGTGGATGTTGTTGGCAGTAGGCTAGGGAAATCCGGTGGAGCACTGATCCAGTTTGTGTTGGTTAATATCATCTATCATGTAACATCGATTGCAGCGTTGGCACCTCAGGTGGCGTTGATATTCTGCATTTTCATGTTTCTTTGGTTCTTTTCCGTTTCCTGTCTGAACAAAAAGTTTTTGGCTATTACCACAGCATTAAACGAAGAAAAAACAGCAATGAATTCCCAATAATAATCATTTGTGATTCAAATGGAGATGATTAATCGCGAATTAGGAAGGAAAATGCACCTCAAATTATGGCTATCTTTAGACATATCGCATTGAATTTGTTGCAAAAATACAAGCAAACCATGCCTCGATAATCTATTTAGACGATAATCACTCTACTCTAACTCAAATCCTCTCTCAAAAATTTTCATGAGGTGACCCTGCTTCTCCCAGGTAACTACATGAACATGACTAGATTCTGTCGTCATGAGATTTTCAACCGAAGCATGATGCATCTGATTTGAACTGCGGCGAGGAACGATTTGAAGTTTTTAGCGTATCTAGTGGCGATACCTCTCCAATCTTTCAGTCGCAGGAAGGTATTTTCTATGATACCATTTCTCACAATCAATTAATG
>JAIRZO010000011.1 GCA_031267195.1 Holosporaceae bacterium
CTATAAAATGAAGATCGAATATGATGGTACTCCATTCCACGGCTGGCAGCGCCAGGATGGACTGGATACGGTGCAGCAACGGCTGGAAGACGCGATTATTCCTTTCACAAAAGCGCCGATTGTGCTGCACGGGTCCGGCCGCACTGACGCCGGAGTACATGCACTGGAGCAGGTGGCCCATTTCGATTATCCTCTGGATCTCAATTGTTTTCGACTGCAGGAATGCATGAATGCATATCTAAGCGAAGTACCGGTGGTGGTTTTAAAAATAGAAAAAGTTCCGGATGAATTTAATGCACGGCTTGGAGCAATCGAGAGATATTATCGCTATAAAATCCTTAATCGCAGAGCGAAAGCCAGCATCGATACAAATAGAGTTTGGACGGTATCATACCCGCTGGATGCAGAAAAAATGCATGCCGTAGCACAGAACCTACTGGGGAAACACGATTTTTCCGCTTTTCGAGCAGCTGGATGCCAATCGAAATCACCCATCAAAACTCTAAATTACATATCCGTTGTTCGAACGGGTGATCTTATCGCGGTAACCGTTGCCGCCAAATCATTTCTCTATCATCAGGTAAGGAATATTGTTGGATCGTTGGTTTTGGTAGGACGAGGTCGCTGGTCAGAGCGGGATTTTGTAAACATTTTCAACGCTCGAGATCGCACCAGATCTGGTCCTACAGCCCCGTCGTGCGGACTATATTTTACGGGAACAAAATACTGATCAGAAATGTTCTCTGTTCATCAACAATTTTCCTGTAATTTTTAATATTTGTGCTGCAGTAGTGGCCACATCATGATTTTCGATGCGATAATCAAAATCTTTGCTCTGACAAATTTCATGCTCAGCCATTTTAATTCTGCGCTGTATGGTTTCTTCGGAATCGGTATTTCTTTTTCTCATTCGCAACTCCAAATCTTTCATCGTTGGAGGCAATAGGAAAAAACCAACTCCATTTGCCATTGTTCGTCTCAATTGGAAAAATCCATCCGGGTTCATCGTCAGCAACGCACATTTCCCTGAGCGACTTTTTTCATCCACTTCCCGTCGCCATACACCATAATAGTTGCCATACACTTCCGCATACTCAGCGAATTTATCCAGAGCAATCTGAGTTGTAAACTCGCCATGGGATATAAAATAATAGTCCACCCCAGGTTTTTCGCTGCTTCTCATTTTGCGAGTTGTAGTGGTGATAATTCTTGATATGCGCGGATCCATAGCCAAAATCGCTTCTGTAACTGATGTTTTACCAACAGCTGACGGACCAGATATTATTATTAATATGCCATTTCCCATGGAAACATACCATTAAATTCCTGCCGGTTGATGGACAACTCAGACCATCATCTATGTTCGTTTCTCCATCACTTCCTGCAAAAATTCCATTCTCAGCTGATAATTATCTTTCAGAATTCCCGTAAAATATCTGGTAACAAGGCGGGCATGAGGTTTTTTTACCCCGCAGTGAGATATGCAAAAATGCTCAGCAACAATGAGCACGGCAACACCGAGAGAATCCAGTAATGTCTCCAGGCACTGCGCAATTTCCATAGTTAGACGCTCCTGCAATTGTAATTTATGAGCAAAACAATCCACAATCCGCACTATTTTGCTAGCTCCAACAATTTTACCACGAGGCACATATCCAACGCTGGCGACCCCCACAATGGGAACCATGTGATGCTCGCAGCAGGACTCAAAATCAATATTTTTTAGGATAACGAGTTCATTCATTTCAGAATTGTAGAAAGCATTCACAACTTTTGCAGGATCCTGTCCATAGCCGGAAAAAAGTTCGCCACAGACTTTTGCAACCCGCGCTGGAGTTTTCTCCATTTCACCGAAATTAGGATCCAGGGTATTCAATATCTGTCTAACAGACTCTTCTATATTTTTTATATCATTCATGCTTTTCTCGTTTTTTGTAATTTCTGAGCAGTGACAATTATATTTTTAACCATAAACATAGGGAACAACACCGCAACCGGAAAAAACAGGAACTTTAATTGCTGCAAATACAGCTCTTGATATCTGGAAAATACAAAGCCTCCGAGTTTATGTATTACATAAATGGACGCAAAGATCAGCACAGTGGATAATAGTTTGCATTTCAAATCCGGTAATGTAATGCCACCCCATAATTTTTTGCAAACGATGATGCTCACCAAAGTATACATTGCCAACCAAACATGAGATTTGATTGCTCCAGCATAGTGGCACATCATCAGCATAATCAACAGAGACAGTCCCAACACAAGTCCAGCTATAATCTTTTCACTCACACGCCTGCGAACAAAAAGATATATACAGATTTCCGTGATGCCGAAGCCCACGGCGCCCAACACATCAATCCAATCATGAAAATTACAGTAAACCAGAGCAAAGCCAATGGATCCCAGAAGCATCACCAGGGCAGCTTTTGCAAAAATGTTTTTTGTTCTAGCAAAAATATACCCATAGAAAGCCATGGCGGCATGCATATGTCCGCTGGGAAAAGCATAGCTGGACCCCAGGTGTGGGAACAGTGGAACTTTGAACAAATCTTTTAATAATTGATTGAAAATCATGACAAAACATACAAAACACGCAGCAGTCTCATAGTCATCACTCCGGTGAAATAGTATTCCCATAATAATGAAGACAATGACATCAACATGTCCAAATTTTAAAATACAATACACTAAAGATTCAAACATTTACTGCAATTCTCTCAAAAAACACACCGACTCATGCGATTCTAGCATGACCTGAAGAAAAAGGAAAAGCCATCGCTGCACGGAACTAAACATTTGTAAGGTCCCATATTGTGGAGGAAGAGTTAGTGAGTTAAAATATGGATTATCATCATTAGAAAAGGAGGCCATATGGGACAAGTACTACACGGATGCGCCAGAACGACAGAGGCAGTGCGTAGGGAAATACAAAATAGTAAAGAGAGCATAAAAACACTGTCGAATAGGTATTCGATTAATCACAAAACTGTCATCAAATGGAGAAAGAGAACCTATGTTCAAGATTC
>JAIRZO010000053.1 GCA_031267195.1 Holosporaceae bacterium
GTTAATTTCTTGGGAACTTTGCAAAATGAATGGGCCGGAGCTCAGGCCTTCAGTTCCTTTGACACCTATTTGGCTCCGTTTTTAAAAATCGATAATCTTTCCTACAAGGTGGTTAAACAATGCATTCAGGAATTTGTTTATAATTTGAATGTACCGTCCCGATGGGGAACACAAACCCCTTTTACCAATCTTACTTTTGATCTGGTATGTCCGGATGACTTGAAAAATGTTGTGCCACTGATCGGTGGCAAGGAGGTTGATTTTACCTACGGGGAGCTCCAGAAGGAAATGGACATGATTAATCGCGCCTACATGGAAATCATGACCGAAGGTGATGCTAAGGGAAGAGTTTTTACATTTCCAATTCCAACCTATAATATTACCAAGGATTTTCCTTGGGATAGTGAAAATGCTGGCCTTCTGTTTGAGATGACAGCGAAGTATGGCCTGCCATATTTTCAGAACTTCGTTAATTCTGACCTGAAACCATCTATGGTGCGGTCCATGTGTTGTCGTCTGCAGCTGGATTTGAGAGAATTGCTCAAAAGGGGCAATAGTTTATTTGGATCTGCCGAACAGACCGGATCCATCGGTGTTGTCACACTGAATTGTGCTCGTCTGGGCTATCTGTATAAGGGAGATGAAGAAAAGTTGTTGAATCGCATTGTTGAGCTCATGAATTATGCGAAAACCAGCTTAGAAATCAAAAGAAAAATCATACAGATGTACATGGACAGCGGATTGTTCCCATATACCAAGAGGTATCTTGGTACCCTGCGGAATCATTTTTCCACCATTGGTGTGAACGGCATAAACGAAATGATCCGCAATTTTACCAAAAATGAACACAATATTACGACGGCATTTGGCCGCGATTTTGCCATCAAATTACTAGATAAAATTCGGGAAGTTTTGATCACTTTTCAGGAAGAAACTGGACATATGTATAACCTGGAAGCAACTCCGGCTGAAGGAACCACCTATCGCTTTGCCAAAGAAGACCGAAAGCGCTATCCGGATATATTGCAGGCTGGCACTCCGGAAATGCCCTACTACACCAATTCCAGTCAGTTGCCGGTGGGCTTTACTCAGGATGCATTCGAAGCGTTGGAATTGCAGGATGTTTTTCAGAAAAAATACACCGGAGGAACCGTTTTGCATCTCTATATGAGTGAGAAGATTTCGGATGCAAAGGTATGTGAACGCCTGGTGCGAAAGGTTGTGGAAAACTTTGGATTGCCCTACTTTACCATCACGCCGACATTTTCCATATGTCCGAAACACGGCTACCTGGCCGGAGAGCACAAATTCTGCCCTCTCTGTGATGCGGAAATTTTGGAATATAAGAAAAAAAATAGCGGGAAAAATGCTGCCTAGCAGAGAAACTGCGCGATCTCTGCTGTTTTATTTTGTGGGGAACTGCTTTTTGGGTATATTAATACGATTTGCTCCAATTTTTTTGTTCATAGTAATTTTTGTTGGCGGAGGAGTGCATTTCTCCTGCCTTGGCAGGAAAAATGCTTTTTCTCTGCTTTCTCCCATAACCGCCATTATACCTTCCGTCATCTTGGCATGGTTTATGAATAGGAAGCAGCAACATAGGAAGATGTCGGATTTTCTTAAGGGCATTGGACATGAAGACATCATCTGCATGTGCATTATATTTTTGTTGGCCGGAGCATTTGGCGAAGTAACCAAGAACATTGGCTCTGTAGATTCCATGATAAATTTTGCGCTGTCATTCATTCCTGCTAAGTTTCTTTTGATCGGAATATTTTGCATATCCGCTCTTCTGGCCACTGCCATCGGCAGCGCCATAGGAACCATTGCTGCCGTAGGACCGATTGCTGCCGAATTGGTATTACATGCACAGGGATTGCCGGTGGCCATATCCATGGGGGCTGTTGTGGGGGGAGCAATGTTTGGAGATAATTTATCCATAGTGTCCGATACGACCATCGCTGCAATATCGTCACAGGGTGCTGATTTGCAGAAAAAATTGTGGCTGAACGTTCAATTCGCACTGATTGCCGGCATCATCACCATCGCGTTTCTGTGGAATGCGGCCACCGTATCATCCATCGTAAAAAGTAGCGATTATTCACTAATTCTAATTTTGCCATATATAATTTTGCTGATTCTTGCTCTAAATCGTGTTCACGTGTTTACCTGTTTGGTGGTGGGAATTACCGTAGCTGCCGCAATTGGCTGCACCTTAACGGCGAACTATAATATTATTAGCCTCAGTAATAGCATTAATATTGGGTTTCGCAGTGTCAGCGACATCATGTTGCTGTCTATGCTGATTGGTGGATTGTCTGGGCTGATTGGCAATGATGCTATAAAAGATATGACACATGCCATATCTGTGTGGATTATCAAAAAAAATAAGTTACCAAAATTACCACAGTTTATCATTGCCGGAGTAGCCAGCATATTCACTATATTGTTGGCCAACAATGTCATTGCCATCATTCTTTCTGGAAAAATTGCGAAGGGAATAGCGAAAAATCATGGCATTTCTCCCCATTATTCTGCAACGTTGTTGGATATATTTGCCTGTGCGGTAAAGGGACTGCTGCCCTATGGAGCCCAGGTGCTGCTGGCCGCTTCAATCGCAGAAATTTCTCCACTCAGCATAGTACCACATGTACACTATTGCTATGTAATGCTGGCCGTAGGTGTTGTATTTGTAATGCTAAAAAAGAATGAGGATGAAAGAAAAAATCTGTAACAATGGAAAAGATCATCGCACAGTTCAAAAAAATCGTATTTTTTATAAAAAACACGCAACTAGCAATAGATTTCTTTCGAAACAAAGATATTCCGAGGAATTTTTAGGAATCACCGGAGCAACAACAAAATTACCGGAAGAGTGAGAGTTTCGGAAGAAATCTATCAGTGGGTTGACGGCGTATGCCTGGTTATCCAGCCGAACTAAATGCATGAATGGCATCAAACATCGAACGCGGGCGACCGAATGCCGCCATAAACGAAAAAAACAAGAAACCGCCCATAGGAGGGCGGCACGCTTGTTGTGCAATAGTTACGGTACAAAACGCAGTTTCCTCTAAAAGCGCTACGAGAAAGCGCAGAGCAAACGTTGGACTAATTCACCACAGATCATAGGCTACAACAGGACGCAGGAATACGACAGGTGGCCATACAGCGCAAGGTGATAGCAGCCTTTTGTGTAAATTTTATGGCAGCACCCAAGTCCTGATCAACAAAAAGTAGTCCTGGAGTACCAGTGTTAATTGCAGCAGTAAGTGGAGCCACAGATACCAGTGGGGCCGGTGTACTACTGAACTTGTGCTCCTTGCTCTTGTCGAAGAGGTATTCACCCTCAATTCTTACGGACCAGTTAGCAAGTTTCTTTTCAGCTCCTAAAACAAGCATAGGGCATACCGACGTTATACTCATGCCTTTAGCGGTTCGCGGGACATCATCTTGCAAAGGTAAGTTGGTCGGAGCCCCTGTTGCGTCATATATAAGTCCGATGCTTCCAGCCGGATAATATCCGTTGTAGTTTTCTTGTGATTTAGTGTAGGAACCGCCAGCACCTACGAACAGCGATAAGGTCGGTGAACAAGAACAACTCAAAAGTATCAAAGCACGTGGTGTTATGCCGGACCGTTTGGTGGTTATGTCGTAGTGGGCATTGTTATATATTTTTCCGGTATTAACATCGTATTGATTTGATGTGAAATCCGATCCAACTTCCAGCCCAATAGCTAAGTCGTCGATTAATTTGTAGCGAGCACCAATAGTAACTGTAGCCCCGATCCTGGTAGTATCGCGATTTGTTTCATAAAAACCACCTGGCGCTGGCTGATTTGCGCCCTTCTGGTAGAATACCGACTCGCCGGCCTGTCTTAGAGCTGTACCGATACCAAAATAGAAAAAAAGATCTTCATCTGCACTATTGTTTAGTATTCCAGAAGAATCGATTGGCGCCATTCCACCAGGAACACACGACGTATTGGCGGATGGTTCAGTAGCATAAGATCCGAAACACAACAACAAAAATGCCGCACATACAACAATTTTTTTCATTATTACACTCCATAAATTTAAAACT
>JAIRZO010000002.1 GCA_031267195.1 Holosporaceae bacterium
GTTTCTCTGAAAGAGGCTCATGAAGAATCTGGGTTGCGAAACATTGAACTATTATGTGGGGAAATTTTTGACATCGGCGTTCATCCGATTCCAGAACATAAAGGGATTCCGACACACTACCACTATGACGTTGCATTTTTGCTGAAAACAACAGATAGAGATGAGGACATACAAATCTCTAATGAATCGAGCGACTTGAGATGGTTTACCGAAGTGCCAACGGATAATTATAGTTTGAACAGAAACTTCGAGAAGTGGAGTAACTTGCGACAAAGGTAAGTGCATATGAATATTTTTGTTACCGGAACAGACACGAACGTCGGCAAAACTATTGTTTCAGCATGGATTTGTATGCATACGCAGGCTAGTTATTGGAAGCCGATTCAAACGGGCAATGATTTTGACAAAGATATAATTGCGAAATTTTCTCCGCACACAAAAATAATACCGGAAGCGTATAAACTAAAAGCGCCGCTGTCTCCCTATGATGCTGCAAATATGGAAGGTATGAGAATCGATCAAAATGCATTTGACGAAAATCTTAAAAATACTGTCGTAGAAGGAGCTGGCGGCGCACTTGTTCCCATAGCTGAAAATTTTCTCATGGCTGATCTTATAAAAAAATGTAATGCTTCGGTACTGATTGCTGCAAAACCCAAACTGGGGATAATTAATCATTTGCTTATGACGGTGGAAGTTTTAAAAATGCGCGGAATCCATATCGTTGGAATAGTCATAAATAAAGATATAGAAGACAATATAAAATCCACCGTTGAGAAATTTTCAAAAGTTAAGATACTAACAGTTATTCCCGATGACAGTGTCGACACTTTGCGACGCACTGCTTTGCCACCAGAAATTTTGGAAATATTAAAATGATTTGGAGACCTTTTACCCAGGAAAAAACTGCTCCTCCTCCGGTGAAAATAGTAAGAGGAGACGGCGCCTATTTGATTTCCGAAACCGGAGAAAAATATCTGGATATGATATCAAGCTGGTTTGTTAATATACACGGACATGCCAATCCGGAAATTGCAGAGGCCATAGCACTGCAGGCAAGAACGTTGGAACATGTAATTTTTACGAAATTTTCCCATGAACCGGCGGAAAAATTGATCGAAAGCCTCAAAAAAATCGTTCCAAAAAAATTAAATCGATATTTTTTCTCGGACAACGGATCGACGGCGGTGGAGGTCGCACTGAAAATGGCATACCAATATTTCAAAAAC
This sequence comes from Holosporaceae bacterium, assembly GCA_031267195.1. Taxonomy (GTDB): domain Bacteria; phylum Pseudomonadota; class Alphaproteobacteria; order UBA3830; family UBA3830; genus BNWE01. Next base: position 1,230 of record JAIRZO010000002.1, read on the forward strand.
ATCGGCGTCGAAAATAGAAATATTTTTCTTTCTTTGGAAGGTGGGTACTACGGGGACACGTTCGGAGCCATGAGCGTTGCCGGAACGAACTCTAAATATCATGCGACTTTTTCCGAATTGTTTTTCAAAACCGTTATGATCGACGTTCCGGAATATTATGATGGCGTAGAATCGGTTGAAGAAAAAGAAGATGAAATAATTCATGAATTGGGAAAAACTCTGGAGAAAATCGGAGATAAGATCTGTGCGCTAATACTGGAACCGCTACTGCAGGGATCCTTTGGCATGAGGCTTTACCGATCCGAATTTCTGGGAAAATTGGTGGGTAAAGTTAGAGAATGCGGTATTCTCGTCATTTTTGACGAAGTCATGACGGGATTCTACCGCACCGGAAAAATGTTCGCCATGAGTCACTGCAACGTGGTTCCGGATTTCGTTTGTCTTTCCAAAGGGCTTACGGGAGGTTTCTTGCCGCTGGCACTGACGATTGCCACTGATAAAATTTATGATGCGTTCTTGTCGAATGATAGAAGAAAAACATTTCTGCATGGGCACTCCTACACAGCCAATCCAATAGCTTGTGCGGCGGCTCGCAAATCTCTGGAAATTTTGCAAAGAGGAGAAGAAACCGTCGCAAAAATAAAAGAGATTGTGGAGTTCCACGAGACTCACTGCATTCTCAACGCTTCCAAAAGAAGAACCATCGGCACTATAATTGCGTTTGATGTCGGTTCCGAAGATAAAGCCAATTTTGTAATAAACAAAGCGTGGGAAAATGGAGTTTTTCTGCGTCCACTGGGAAAGACAATCTACATCTTCCCGCCCTATTGCATAAGCGGTGGTGATTTATCGAGAACCTACGATATAATTAATAAATATTTATAGGATTACGATGAAGGTTGCCTTCGAAAAAGCGTTGGATATTTTCGGCTATCCGTTTTTTAAACTATTGAGAATGGCCCATGAGGTTCATATTCAAAATTTCGATGAGCAAACGGTGCAGATCAGCGATATTCTGAGTGTGAAAACCGGAGGATGCTCCGAAGATTGCTCCTATTGCGCACAATCTGTCCGAAATGGCTCCAAAATGCCGAAGCAACCGATGCTGGATTTGGAGACGGTGCTGACCGCAGCTTGCAAAGCTCGGAAACACGGTGCCAGTCGGTTCTGCATGAGCGCATCCGGCCGTTGTATGGTCTCAGAGGTAGAATTCGAAAAAATATGCGAAATGATAAAATCCGTGAAAGATTTGGGCATGGAAACCTGCGTTACTCTCGGATTTTTAACAGAAGCCCAGGCTATTAAGCTAAAAAAATCCGGTCTGGATTACTACAACCACAATGTGGACACGTCTCCGGAATTTTATGGAAATATCGTTTCCACCAGAACCATCGACGATCGCATAAAAACCATTGAAATCGTACAGAAAGCTGGCATTCATGTATGCTCCGGCGGCATTGTGGGCATAGGAGAATCCAACGAAGACAGAATCAAAATGATTGTTCTGCTCGCGAATTTAAAAATTCCGCCTCGATGCGTGCCCATCAATAAATTGGTGAAAATTCCCGGCACTCACGTGAATGATTCGAAGCCAATAGATGATTTCGACTTCGTGAGGATGATCGCGCTGGCTCGCATTTTAATGCCGCGATCCTACGTAAAAATTGCTGCTGGACGAAACACATTGTCCGAAACAACTCAGGCTCTGTGTATATTTGCCGGAGCCAACGCGTTGTTTTCCGGAGAAAAATTATTGACCGTCGATAACGTAGAGCAGGGATCTGACGGCAATTTATTCAGGAAATTGGGAATAAAAATAGAGCATTATGACTAACGGGCTCCACGATTACATTGAAAATTACCTGGATGATTTAAAAGCGAGGAGGTTGTACCGAAATCTGGAAACTCAAGATAGAGATTTGATCAATTTTTCCAGCAACGACTACCTCTGCTTGTCATGCAATTCCGACTCCATAGCCGCTGGATCTGAGGCGGCTAAACTTTACGGATCCGGCTGCACCGGATCCAGACTACTGTCCGGCAATATGGAGATTTTCGAAAAATTCGAAGAACGGATATCCGGCGATAAAAATTTCACATCTGCTCTGATATTTAATTCCGGGTTTATCGCTAATTCCAGCGTAATATCGGCATTTTGTGCTCCGGAAACCATTCTGATATTTGATAAACTAAATCATGCCAGCATGTACCATGGAGTAAGTGCAACGGCAAAATTAGCAAGATATAAACACTTAAATTACAATGAATTGGAAGATATTCTAAAAAAACACGATTCCATTAGGAATAAAATTATCGCTTCGGAGACGGTATTCGGAATGGATGGCGATATGGCCGACCTGAATATTCTATCCTATCTATCTCAAAAATATGGAGCAATTTTGTTTTTGGACGAAGCTCACGCAACCGGATTATATGGAAAAAACGGGTATGGGCTGTCAACAAACTGTAAATTTGATCCGGAGTTGACGGTCGTTATGGGAACTTTCAGCAAAGCACTGGCGTCTTCTGGGGCATATGTTGCCGGCTCTCGGCTTCTAAAGGAGTATTTCATCAACAAAAGCAAGGGATTCGTATATTCAACGGCGTTATCTCCGTTCTGCTTGGGAGTTGCTTTGTATAACTGGAATCTCCTGCCACAACTGGGCGAAACCAGAAATCACCTAATGGAGCTTTCCAACAAATTTCGCCGAAATATTTGTAAATTGGGGCATAAAACAATCGGATCAGACTCTAACATCATTTCAATTGTTTTTGATAATTTAGATGAAATGCTTCGGACCAGCGGAAAGTTTCTGAAAAACAGAGTGCTTGCTTCGGCAATCCGTCCACCGACTTCTCCAACACCGAGGATTAGATTGGCAGTTAATGCCGCTCATCAAGAACAGAGCTTTAACGTTGTTATGGAAGCATTGCAAAAATGATCTATCTTTTATGTCACGGATTTGTTTTTTCAAACGAATATTGGCGGAATCTTGTTCCGCTGCTTGATGGCGAAGTTGTGTTTTTGGGAGACACCTTCGACAGGAGAAAACGATGCATCGGAATCGGTCACTCCATTGGATTCCAAAAGTTAAACAACTCCGGAATAAGGTTCGACTTTCTCGTGGGATTGCAGGGGTTTATAAATTTCTGTGGCAATGGCTATGCCCTAAGAAAAATCCGTGAAAAAAACCTTAATCGCATAATGGAAATGTTCGCAAAAGAGCCATCTAAAGCATTGAAATTTTTCTATGACACATGCCAATATCCAGACGATATTCCGGAAGACATCGTTGGGGATGATTTAATAGTCGATTTGTTGAGCATGAAAAAATCGTACGACCATTGCGGTTGCCCAACTTTAGTCATCGGTAGCGACCACGATGAAATTGTTCCACTATCTATCCTGGAAGATAATTTCCGGCATAATAAAAATGTGGTCATCGAGCAAATAAATGGTATTTCTCATTCGCTTGGATTTCACAAACCGGAAGAAGTTTTCGAAAATATCAAAAGATTTTGCAGATGAAGGAAAAAATCAAATGTTCTTTCGATGAGGCATGCAAAACCTACGATTTCGTGTCCGGTGTTCACGTTTTGTCATCCTCCTATTTAGCAGATATTCTCAGGGAGTTGAACTTGCAGCCTAAAAGTGTTCTTGATGTGGGCTGTGGCACTGGAAATACCTCTGCCGAATTAATGAAAATATATCCAAACGCCGAGTACACTCTCTGCGATCTCTCGGAAAAAATGATCCAACAGGCTCTCCTAAAAGTAGAAAACAGCCGAAGCATTGTCTGTGATGCGGAAAAATATAACTTCTCGAAAAATTACGATCTCGGTGTTTCGAATTTAGCAATGCAGTGGTTTGAGTCCATTGGTCTATTTCTGGAAAAAATTTTAAAAAACTGCAACTACTTTGCGTTTTCAACATTGTTGGATAAAAGCTTTAGCGACTGCATAAGTCTAGTCGGCAAATGCAAAATTCAAAATTATCCAACGTCGAAAGAGCTAAAACGCATTTGCCAAAAACATAAATTGGTGAGATATGAAATTAAAAGATACGACCTTTCGTTTGAAAATCAATTTGGATTGGCTAGATATTTTAAAAAATTGGGAGCTGCATTTCACTCGGACCCCCAAAATACCCGACAAAAATTAGAAGGACAGAAAATAAATCTAAATTACGAACTGGCATTTGCAATCCTACAGTAAAACTGCCTATTCGGTACAAAATTCATTACAGATTATCTAAATTAAGAACCGCATGGCCTGAATCTGAGGACAAAAGGACCATCAATTGTAATTTTGCAAAATAAAAGTAGCCACTATGAGACAGCTGACATCTGAAAATTTATTCCGA
>JAIRZO010000020.1 GCA_031267195.1 Holosporaceae bacterium
TTTGGAAACCCCCCGCTGTATTTCAGACTGGGCCTGCACAAAACTACTCTCCGCGTCAGCTTTACCCAAACTCGAGATAAACTTCTTTATAAAAGTCTTTATCCGACTGGTTCTGTCGATGTTACGATCCGTTCTTTTGCTGCTCTGCCTTATTCTCTTCAAAGCTGATTTGTGGTTAGCCATATTTCTGATCCTATATTATTACAATTCCATCAAAAGCAGCCGACTACCTTGTTTCCAACCGATCAAAGTAGGCAGACGCTTTCCTCAGGAAGAGTTTATCAGAAAATACTGGATGTTCAACTATATTTTCATTTTTATCGCGACATTTTTGCAAAACCAATCCCTTGACACCCATATTGGAGATTTCCTGAATGATCTCCATAAGCTTTTCAGCTGTTATCTGGGTACACAATGTAATCCTTACCTCCATGAGTGTGCCGGAATCCAACAGAATTTTCAGACTTTTTTTTGCCTTCGCACCACTGCCTTCGATTCCTGTGATTATCGCATACTCGTCGAACCGGCATTTCACGTCAAATCCCACCCAATCGAGCTGAGACACAACCTTCGCCAACATGCCCGGTTCGGCGCCAGCGGTGTGCAGTCCTACCAGCAACCCTAGCCGTTTAACATCCGCCACCGCATCCGGCAGCAATTCCTGTAGCAGCGGTTCACCGCCACTAAAAACCAATGCCTCCAGGAGATTGATTCTTTTCCGGAGCAGATTTAGTATATCTTCCCATGAAATAGACCCATCCGCTGACAACATTTGCAAATGTGGATTATGACAATAGGAGCATCGCCAGCAACAGCCTTGGAGAAAAACAACCGCAGCAAAGTAAGACGGATAATCAACCGTGGTGAAAGATACTAACCCCCCAATGTTAAGCGCCATTTCACTGGTGATCAGAACAGCAGGATCCCCGTATCATGGATTCCAAAAAATGCACACGCTCCGCGTGCTCTCCCCGTTTCCCGATATTAAAGTACGAAAGGGGACGATGATAGCCCATAACCCTGGTCCATACCTCACATTCCTGCCGTTCATCATCACTTAACTGAGCAACATTAATCTCATTTTTATTCATAATCGCCACACTCCACAATCTATTAGACCGAATTTACTCCGGAGCAACAAAACTCCGACAATCGCAGTTATTCTAGCATGAGTTCGGTGAATATGTCCATCGAATTTAGTAGATAAAGAAGCCTCGTCCGGACTTTTTCCCTAGAAATCCGAGGGCAACATATTCCTCCAGCAGAGGAGATGGATCATATTTTTCCAGATTTAAATTCGCTTTTAGCGTCTTCATTATGGCCAAGACCGTGTCCAGTCCGATTAGATCAGCCAAAGCCAGTGGTCCAATCGGATGGTGCGCTCCGAGTTTCATGGCCGTATCTATGTGTTCCGGGGAGGAAACGCTCTCCTGTAGCAGATAAATTGCCTCATTTATCATGGGAATTAAAATGCGATTTAGAATAAAACCGGGCGAATCTTTCGATTCTATAGGATTTTTCCCCAACGCCAAAGCAAATTTCCAAAAAAAATCAAACGTTTCATCGTCGGTATGAGTTCCTCTGATCACTTCCACCAATTCCATAATGGGGGGCGGATTCATGAAATGTAGTCCGATGAACCGGTGAGGGTATGGCAGCATTTTTGCCAATGATGTTATGGAATAGGACGAAGTATTAGAGGCGACGTGGGACGTGGGTTTCATAAAATTCCCGATTTTATACAGTATGTTGCTTTTTGTATCAAAATTCTCGAAAGCCGATTCAATTAATATCCGGCAGTTGCTCAGATCTTCGAGATCAATGCCATAGGAAATGAGTCCCATGATTGATTCTGGACTATTTTCCAGTTGCTGTTTCGCCTCCAATTTGGACAACGATTCTGCAATGCGTTGCTGTGCCGCCGCTAGGATCAAGTCTGATACATCACATACCAGCGTTCTATAGCCGACTGTGGCGCACAATTGAGCAATTCCGGCGCCCATCTGTCCGGCGCCAATGACTCCAACAACTTCAGTGCGTGCATCAGCTGTCATTAGAGGGATTCCTGCTGTAGTGTATTCCTAATGGACTCGACTTGGAGAGAGCTTTTTCTCCAGTTCATGTCGCTTCGATTTCCCGCTAGACTCATCTTCATTGGAAAGTGGCTTTTTAACATCCGAAACTTCATCTGTTTTTTGTGATTTCTCATTTCTTGCTTTTTCTTTCAAAGGTGTTTCCTCTGCGGCGGCATTTTTATCTGCTGATTTCACAGATGTTCTGTTGTTTTTTGCGGAAGAAATAGCCAGCAACAAATTTGGTCTTCCCTGTTGGAATCCATAGCCAATTTTAAATGGAATGTTTGCTCCGGTGTGGTTTTTATGGAATTCCAAAAGATCTTCCTGCAGGTAATTTTTGAAAATTTTTAAGGTTGGACCGGTATAGGTGCCGAAAACATTTCTTTCCCAAGTTTCATCAAAAGAAGAAAATGGGATGCCTGAATCATCCTGTAAAATCGCGCTGGCATTGATGATGATGAACTGCTTTAATTTAGAAAGAGATTTATCATGGAGAGCGTAGGAGGCACTTTTTATAAAGGTAATGAAATTACTCTTTTTAACCAACTGAAACAGATTGTCCAGCCGCGGATTATCATTGCTAAGATTGGTTCTCACATAATAAATTACCTTTGGCGCTGCATCGATGTTTCTTGTGCAACTAATTTTTACGCAATCAATGCCATTCTCGGATGATCCAACATTTCCAGATGTTCCAATCTTTATGTTTTCTATTTTCTCCAGGGTAAAGCCAAGACGAGACAACTGAATAAGCATCAGAGGTAGTGTTCCCCTGATACTCTTGTTGGTTAATTGATTGGACATTTCGGATGTTATGAAAAAACCCTTCGACAAGTATGTGGACAGCGATTTCGTAAGAAGCGGCAGTATACCAGGATTACCGATGGCCTTGATAATGCCATCGAAATTACCGATGGGTTCTAACCCTACTAGAATATATGTTTTGGCATCTGGGAAAAATTCGAGAGCGTAGGCGACGTCTGGCCCGCCAAATGGGTAGAATACAGTTTGATGATCAGCAATTCTATCAAGAATATTACTGCCAGACCAGGATTTTACCATACCAAGACTGCTGGACATTAGCTCCGAAAATTTACTTTCTATAACTTTCGAATAATTTACAAATTCCTCTTTCTTACCAAGATAATCCGGTGCATACATACCGGCTAAATATCTGGAGACATTATCCAACTTTTCCTTACCCAATTCCTCTATAATCTGTGTTGAAGAATCTTTCTCACTGTTCGTAGTGGTTTTCTCCGTAGATGCATTAGGAATTATCGGCGTTGATGTTGATATGGAAGACATTGCCGAATCAGGGGTGGCAGGTTCCGCCATCATGGCGATTTGTTTCTCTGAAAATTCTTTTCTCACTTTCTTTTTTTTTTCTAATTTTTCCCGGAACATTACCTCAATGGTATCTGGAGACATGGATGCATCATTTTCACATATATTGTGGTTTGTCACTGAAATATCTTCCAGTATTCGTATGTCATCATCCAGATAGTTATCTATGTTGGTGTTTTCATAATTAGAAGTGCTCTGTTTGCTGTTCTGGGAAAAATCATCCTTAGCACACCCCTGCAGCAGCCAACACCATGACAAGACCAAAACTTTTTTACTGTTTTTCATAAAACACTCCAAAATTCACCGAACAAAAGCACTGGTGATTGTAGCATCAAACACTAAATAAATTTGTAATTTTTTTTGAGAATCCAATGAAAATTATTATCTTGAGAATGTGCTGTAAAAAAGCTATCCTTCAGTGTGATTTAAATCATGGATTTATGAGGAAAGTCCGCTGTTAATTACGTTTATAATTTGAAATTTTCTGAATATTTTTGTGGGATTTTTTAAAATGTTTGATGCACTGCGAGGACTGTTTTCATCCGATATGGGGATTGATTTGGGAACGGCCAATACGTTGGTTTATGTCAGAGGTAAGGGAATTTTGCTGAATGAACCTTCGGTGGTAGCCTTGGCGGAATCCGGTGGAAAAAAGCATGTGCTGGCGGTGGGAGAAGAAGCAAAATTGATGGTGGGCAGAACCCCCGGAAATATAACCGCCATAAGACCCCTAAAAGATGGCGTCATTGCAGATTTCGATGTCGCTGAAGAAATGATCAAAAGTTTCATCCGCAAGGTTCACAATAGAAAAAAATTTATAAGCCCAAGAATTGTGATCTGTATCCCCCGTGGAGCAACTGCGGTGGAAAGACGGGCCATCCAGGAATCCGCTGAGGGAGCTGGTGCTCGTGATGTCTATCTCATAGAGGAGCCAATGGCAGCCGCCATAGGGGCCGGACTTCCGGTCACCGAACCAATGGGATCCATGGTGGTGGATATTGGCGGTGGCACTACAGAAGTAGCAGTTTTATCTCTTGGTGGCATAGTATATGGCAACTCCGTTCGGATTGGCGGAGACAAAATGGACGAAGCCATAATCAATTACATTCGGAAGCAACATAATCTGCTGATTGGAGATACAACTGCGGAAAGGATAAAGAAGGAAATAGGTTCTGCCATATATCCGCAAGTGGGAAAGGAACGTGTCATGTCCATAAAAGGACGTGACCTGATAAATGGTATACCAAAAGAGGTGCAAATAACCGAAAGCCAAATAGTTGATAGCTTAATGGAAACGGTCTCGTCAATAATTGATGCCGTGAGATATACTCTGGAAAATACCCCGCCGGAGTTATCATCTGATATTGTCGATAAAGGAATTCTAATAACCGGGGGTGGTGCGTTGCTTTATCGCCTAGATGAATTGCTTAAACAAAAGACAG
>JAIRZO010000041.1 GCA_031267195.1 Holosporaceae bacterium
GTATTGACCACACTCTATCTGTTATATCATGTCTCCTGTGTGCTAATTCCATTCTCCTACTCCTATACATGGCTCTCATGCCAGTATAACATATATCATCTCATGACGACAGAGTCTAAGACATTTTAAATAAATCCGTCCCCCATAATATGGGACCTTACACATCTATTTTTTCAGCTTATCGCCCACACTTTGAAACACTGCTCCAATCAACTCCCGTGTCCCCATCGCATTTATTTGTTCAATGCTCCAAAGATTTCCTTCATATTCCCGGCGAAGACCGGTGAACTTTGTGCACAATAGTTCGTCTATTTCCGTATGTTCGAAAATTTCTGTTATGTTCCCGTAGGCATTCATATCAACTACTCCGGCTGTTTCTGTCACAATTACTGTATCAACAGCTCTTCTTAGAAGAAATAAATCACCAACGATTTTTGCAAGTTTTTCAGATGCCAGATTTTTCCCGGGAGCCATAGTATAGACGGAAGAGAAAAAATCATAGTTTTTTAAAGAAAATGCAAAAAATTTCAGCAAGATTTCCAATACATCTCTGCGGTAATAAACTTTTGTTGATGGAGAATCTGCGTAACTGATTTCGGGGATGCCACCATGTCGGATGGCAGCAGCTACCAATTCGCAGAAGCCACAAAGATCACCTAGCACTTCGGGAATTCTTATGATGCGAAACTTTGTATGAAATTTCCGGCTATTGGAATCGGCATACTGTGCAAACAATTCTCCGAGGCGCTGAGTAGCGCCGTTCCAATCCTTCGGATTGATGGCTGCATTGCTGGATAATACAAACACATACTGAATCTTTTTACTTTGGGCAAATTTAATCATGCGATTCATATCCAGCACGTTTTTCACAACCGCTTCTGCTAAACAGCTTTCGCTGGAACCGGCATATTTGACTGGCATATTATAAAACAATATGTCCGGATGAGAATTTTGCTGCAGCATTAGGTCAAGATCCATCACTTTGATGCGGCAGCGTTCCAAATTACCATTTGCGGCCAGTTCCTGCTGTACATCAGCTGCCAATTTCTCAGTTTCACATATGACAGTTAGTTCTGCAGAGCTATTGACAATGGAAATGGCTGAAATGAGATCTAAAACACTCTGTCGACCATCGAAACAAAACCACAAGCGTTTATTTTTCAGCACCGATGCAAGGCTGGATTTTTCCAGCTCTGATATGTCGATATCTTCAAAATCATTCCAAGAAATTGGTCGCAACTCCAGACTGACCACGGCTCTGCTTTTTTTAGCTACGCTTCCATCTATATCTCTTTTTTGAGCTCTAAAAATAGGGATAGAAAAAAAAGATGATATTTCAATCAATTGTTCCAAAACATTCGAATTAATTTTTTGTGGAAAATAGATCAATCGGCGGGGAAATGGGAAAAATGGAATTTTGTTTAGCCGGGATAGCCATTTTTTTAGATCGTGTACCGATGCCAAATAACTAAATTCCCGCCCGCGTGACATCTGCTTTGTCAAAACTATCATTTTTAAAATCTTATGATCTTTACAATGAGTTTTGAAGAATATAGCATCCTGCTCATCATCACAGATCACATAAATTGGGACAGAATTAGCAAATAAATGACAGCCACGAAGATATTCGAATGCCAAAAACTCCAAGAATATCATAAAAAAAATCATTACCATTGCTACTGAAAATGCATTATGAGCAAATAGCACTGGTGCAGTACATATGACGACAACGGCAGCGACTTTGTGAGGCCACTCGACTTTCATTTTATCCAAAAACCAAATAAAAATAGCAACATACGTGCATAGCAATGCGAATAACTCTTTGAAAAACACCGCTCCATTAAATTTTGGATAAATTATTATGGAAAGTACGCTGTAGAGCAGCAGCAGCATCAGTATGCACCGCACATGACAAACATATTCGTGTGGAATCAATCGAAAATATGCGAGAAAACAATCAACCGCTTTCCTAAAATAGGCCGCTAGGATAACTTTGGCTTTTTCAATCCATTTGCAATTTAGCATCTGTTTTTGCAGATATTTTAATACACGATTATACATTTACCTGACCTGTGCGATTTCAACAATTGTTACGACTTCATCGTCCATAGTACTGCGAGATAGCTACATTGTAGATGTCGAGCCTCGGAGCCATCATCGTCCTATTATTTCCCTCTTGCCCACATGATTTGCTGGCGAGACTATGCCTGCTGCCTCCATCATATCCACTATGCGGGCGGCGCGATTATACCCCAGTTTTAGATGCCTCTGGATAAAACTAGTTGATACTTTGCCTTCTCTCAGAATTAAAGCAAGCGCTTCCCTATACATTGGGTCTCCATCCGATGATGCATCATCGTAGGCACCGCCGGTTGTTTCGTCATCCTCCTCATCCAAAATGCTGGTGATATAGTGCGGTTCTCCCTGGGCCTTTAGATATGATGCTATCTGCTCAACTTCTTCGTCGCTGACAAAAGGACAATGTATCCGCGTCATACGTCCTCCGGAAGCAAGATAGAGTAGATCTCCCTGCCCCAGCAACTGTTCTGCTCCCTGTTCCCCAAGAATGGTGCGGCTGTCTATCTTCGAACTCACCTGAAAGCTAATTCTAGTTGGAAAATTCGCCTTTATGGTGCCGGTGATGACATCTACGGAAGGTCTCTGGGTTGCCATAATCAGATGAATCCCCGCAGCGCGCGCCATTTGAGCCAGCCTCTGGACAGCAATTTCGATGTCTTTTCCGGCCACCAGCATCAGATCCGCCATTTCGTCCACAATGATTACGACATAGGGAAACCGTTCAAAATTCATCACCTGCTCCTCATATACTGGAGCTCCGGTATCCTGATCAAATCCCGTATGAACTCGGCGCGTAATGGGTTCGCCGGATTTTTGGAATCCATCTACTTTTGAGTTATAACCTTCAACATTTCTAACTCCCAGCTTTGACATAGCTTTGTATCTCGATTCCATTTCCTTTACCGCCCATTTTAGGGCCACAACCGCCTTCTGGGGATCCGTAACCACCGGAGTAAGTAAATGTGGAATATCATCATAAACGGACAATTCCAGCATTTTTGGATCTATCATAATAAACTTACATTGGTCCGGAGATAGTCGATAAAGCAGTGATAGAATCATGGCATTTATGCCAACGGACTTCCCGGAACCAGTTGTGCCAGCTATGAGCAGGTGAGGCATCTTTGCAAGATCCGCCACAATAGCTCCGCCGGAAATATCCTTACCGAGAGATATGGGCAAAGCACAGGACGATTTAACATAGGCGTTCGATTCCAGTAATTCTCGCAAAAAGACAGTCTGGCGCTTAACGTTTGGCAATTCAATACCAAGTGCATTCCGTCCAGGAATGACAGCAACACGAGCAGAAACGGCGCTCATGTATCTCGCTATGTCATTTGATAACCCAATTACCCGCGACGATTTTATGCCGGCGGCTGGCTTCAACTCATAGAGAGTAACAACTGGACCAGGACTCGCGCCAACGATTTCACCATCAATGCCAAAATCCTTCAGCACTCCGACCAGATTAAGAGAACGAGCCTTGAGTTCTGCATCGGATAATTTTTCCTCTGAATTTTTAGATTCCTTCAGCAGAGATAGAGAGGGAAGGCGAAACTGTTGCCCTTGAATTTTTAGACTTCTTGATGCAGAAGATTTCCCCTGTATTTTCTCAAGAATATGGAGTTTTTTTACGCTAAATTCCTTAACATCACCGCCGAACACGGCGGAAGCATCACCATCGATGATGTTTTGATGTTCAGCAAACCTCTTACCATCAATTATTCTATTCTTCAGCATAAAAAACAGATGCTCCAGTTTCTCGACCACAAATCTTAGGCTGGAAAAGTGAAATCTAATGGCGAAAACAAAGCCGCCGATAAAAATTGCAGCTATCACTGAGACCACTAATAAAAAGACATGATTAACAGAAAGATCAATATACTTTCCAATGACGGAGCAGAGCACAACACCAATTACTCCCGGCGCTGTCGCATTTGTCGCCGGTAAAATGGCCAATAGAATTGTGCCAGCAAGGCAGGATATGAAACCAACCATGATGCGAAAAAATGAAACCGCATGGAATTTCATCAATTGATAACCAAATGATAGCAGCATCAAAGAAAAAATACAGGAAGCATGGCCAAAAAATTGCATCATTATATCGGCATAGTAGCTGCCAACTGTGGACAATAAATTGGA
>JAIRZO010000042.1 GCA_031267195.1 Holosporaceae bacterium
GTATTGACCACACTCTATCTGTTATATCATGTCTCCTGTGTGCTAATTCCATTCTCCTACTCCTATACATGGCTCTCATGCCAGTATAACATATATCATCTCATGACGACAAAGTCTAATGTTTAGTGCACCCGGAAGCAAAATATTTATATCGCCAATACAAGTGTTATGTTGCAGAGCATGTCTGTTCTTGCAAATTTGGTCGCAATAAAGTTTTATAATTAATTTGTTCCAGGATTTTGTTCCCATTGATTTTTGTTTATGTGACAAATATATCTCAGACACTGTAGCGTATTTTAGATACTACGGACTCTATTAATGGAATTCCAAATAATAGATCCTGCTTTCTTTCCCGCTTCCGGCGCCGCTTTTCCAACATCGAACCATCATCGTGATCCGGTGGCGAGCTCTTTGTGAATTCCTCTTCTTCAAAAGATTTCTGGTTAACGCGTTCTTGTCGCTTTATTTTCAACCTCAACTGTTTTATATATCTTTGTTTTATGGTAATTGGTTGATTGGATTGAGAATTTCCCTCTGGAAATACTATATCTAAATATCTTTCTTTTCGGCTTTTGGAAAATTCACAGCTGTTATGTATTAACCCAGAACAATCGCTGTTAAAAAAAACGCAAACTGCGAATGGAATTGATAATAACAATTTTTTCATGGGTTTCCTCCAATTGTTGTTGTGAATAATTGAGATACATGAGGCAGATATGCTACAACACATTTTCCTGCAGTCTTCCGGTGGCTGAAATGTGGTATACAACAAAGCACACAAAAACCCTTCCAAGCGCAAGAAATATACATTGATGCACAGTGAATTACATACCACAACAAATATAATAAATCTATAAGATATTTTATTATATTTGTTTATTTTTTGAGAACGCATCGGACGCAGCTATGTTGTAGAGCGTGTTCGCTGCGAAATTTCTATAGTCAAATGCTTTTTCATCGACGATATGGAACACAAAAACAATTTTTACAGAGTCAAACAAAGGCATCAATTACAGAAGGCGTGTTTTCTTGGAATTCTTGGTCTGCATATGTTAAGTCGCTTCATTATGCAAAGACTGGCTATATCAAAGCTTGATATATATGGCTTTTTCTCACATTTCCCGACAGTTTTTGCCGTATTTCTGCCTTCAGCAGTATCGTGAATACGTCTTGTTTTTGAAGATTTAGCTGCAGATTAAGCCGGTGCCTGTGATGAAATTTTTTTCTAATGGCAGCGTTCGCCAAATATCTTATCAGCGAGATTGTGTCTAGCTCCTGCAGGAATGTTTGTTTCAAAATCGATGGCAAAGCATCGGTGCAATTCTCTGGATTTTTTAAATCTTTCAGCAGCAATGATACTTTCGTAAAAAACGATGATAGCGCTTCATCTCGATTCTCCATTGTCGCTGCCAGCATGCGATGCACCTCCGCGGAGGCAGTTGGAAAAAACATTCTGCATATGGAACGAAAAGTAATGTCATTGCGAAAGGAAGCAATGGCATAGATGTTTTTATCTTTTTGGCAGTGGTCTGTGATTTTTTTTGATTTTGCGTAGTCACCGCATTCCAGAATGAAGATGGTGTTTTCCCGCTGCAGTATGGCCTGCAGCTTTTCCAGATGATTATCTTCCACATTTCGCAAGCAGAAGCAGTCGATTTGAGATGCGAACAAATTGCACTGTTCAGATGTGATTTTCAGACTATCAGCTACAGAAATATGGTGCATTTTTATCGGGTGATTACCAAAATTTTTCTGAATCTTTTCGAACAAAAAATCACAAAACAGATCGAAAGTGTCTTTATAATTTCCATAAAGAAAAAATACTGACTGCGGCCTGATGAACTGATCCCTAATGCCGGCGAATTCTAATTTCATTCACAAAAACTCCCGGAAGATTTTTCTGCATCCGAATTCTGGATCCGCGGGTTTCCTTCATCTTTGATGGAATTATTCCACTTCATTTTTTTGAAGGATGAATCATCATCGCTGAATTTTTTCGATAAAAACACTTTCACTGCCTCAACTATTCTATGGGCCAGTTCCCTCATCATGATGTTGTTGTGACGACCATAGAGAGATACTTCGATTCCCCACTGGCCGCTGGATATATTATAGCTGACGTACACTTTTATTTGTCTCTGCATCAGCAATTTTCTATCACTGTTCAGTAGATTAACATCTGCTACATAGATGAAAAGGCGGCGTTTGGCATATCCATCCTGTTCAAACGCAAAAGATTTTTCACTGCGACTCAGACGCACGTCCAGTAAATATCCATTGCCCTTAACAGGGAAATCCCGGAATAGATCAATAAGATAAGAACGAAGCTTTTGGCCATCACATTCGCCAATTACACCAACAGTAACTCCGGCACTGGTGGCCTGCGGCTCCGAACAACATTCATCATAGAGCGGACTTACGGAACAGGACGAAATCATCAACAATGCTGAAATAGCAAAGATTCGTTGATATATTTCTGAAAATCTACACCACAAAATTCACGATCCTGCCTTTTACGAAAATTTTTGTTTTTATTACTTTTCCGACCGTAATGTTCTGTACAGACGGGAGAGCCAGGGCTTTTTCAAATACTATATCCTCCAGATCATCCACATCGACATCGATGGAACCACGCAATTTCCCATTAACCTGAACTGGTAGGTTGATGGTGGAGACGGTCAAATAGCGCTGATCATAGGCAGGCCAATCACTGGTGGACACAAGCCCGGGAAAACCAAGCATTTGCCAGGCTTCTTCGCAAATGTGAGGAGTTATGGGAGCCATCATGCGAATCAAATCACGGATGATAACAGAAAATACATTTTTGTGATTTTTTGCGTCATCCAAACAGGCATAGATTGCATTTACAAGCTCTCGTCCGAATGCCACAGCTTTGTTCATGTGACGATTTTCCAGAGCACCGGTGATTTTCTTTATAAAGCCATGAAAATTTTTATATAACTCATTGATGTTGGCAGGAAGCTGTTCCGCATCAAAGTTAATTCCACCCTCCTGAGCACCAACACCACAGTTTTGCATTAACACAAATAATCTCCAGATGCGATTTATGAATCTCCAGCATCCTTCCAAACCTTCATCTGACCAGGGGAAATCTTTTTCCGGAGGAGTATCGGAAACTACGAACAACCGCAAAGCATCGGCACCGTAGGTTGCTACTATGGCGTCCGGATCTACTACATTTTTCTTGGATTTGCTCATTTTTTCTAACCGGCCAACGATCACCGGTTCTTGGGTTTCTAGCAATACACAGCTGCCATCTTCCTTTCGGTGCACCTGATCAGGAAATAGCCATTCGCCATTTTCCCGGCGATAGGTGACGCTGCAGACCATGCCCTGTGTAAAAAGATTCTGGAATGGTTCATGTACATCGATGAATCCGCAGGCGCTCAGGGCTTTAGTAAAAAATCTCGCATAGAGAAGATGAAGAATCGCATGCTCAATACCGCCTATGTATTGATCCACTGGCATCCAGTGCCTAATATCTTCGGCCGAGAGCAAATCACAATTTTTCGGATCATTAACGCAGAATCTCAGAAAATACCAGGATGAATCAACGAATGTGTCCAGCGTATCCGTTTCCCGCAACGCTGCAGCACTGCAAATCGGGCACTTGGTATGTTTCCAGGCAGGATGATGATCCAGCGGATTACCGGTTTTTCCGAAGGAAACATCTTCCGGTAGCAGTACAGGCAGATCGTTTTCCTCCAAAGGCACCACTCCACATTTTTGACAATGCACCATGGGAATTGGACAGCCCCAATAGCGCTGTCGCGACACACCCCAATCACGCAGTTTAAAAAATTCCTCACGACAACCGACGCCGATAGCGCACAATTTATCGATTATGGCAGCACGGGCATCCGGCACCGACCTGCCGTTGAGAAAGTCTGAGTTCACCATCACTCCATCAGTGCTAACGTAGGGCAAATCATCGGAGCTAGATCTAACGCCACCAACGACTTTCCCTTTAGCTTCAACGACCCGTAAAATCGGCAGGCTATATTTTGTTGCGAAATCATAATCCCGCTCATCGTGTGCTGGAGTTCCAAAAATGGCGCCGGTGCCATACTCATTCAGAACAAAATTAGCGATGTAGACTGGAAGTTTCGTTGGCAAAAAAGGATGATCAACGGTTATACCGGTGTCAATGCCGAGCTTTTCCTGCTTTTCCACAGCTTCTTCCGAGACCGATCCTTTTCTAACCTCCTCCAAAAAATCTTTTATGACTAGATTTTGAACTGCCAATTTTTTCGCCAAGGCGTGGTGTGGAGAAATAGCCACGAAAGTCGCTCCGAACAGTGTTTCGGGACGGGTTGTAAAGACGAGAATATCATCATTATCAGCGGTGCTTTTGAACTTTATGGAACATCCAACAGATTTACCGATCCAATTGGACTGCATCAGACGCACTTTCTCCGGCCATCCACCTAGATCATTCAGGGCCGACAACAGCTCTTCCCTAAAATTAGTGATTTTTATGAACCACTGGGCCAGCATTTTTTTTTCGACAACGGCACCGGATCTCCAGCCTCTACCCTCGATCACCTGTTCATTGGCCAGCACACAATTGTCCACCGGATCCCAATTTACTTCGGAATTTTTTCTGTAGATAAGTCCGTGCTTGTACATGGCCAAAAACAATTTCTGCTGGAAAGCATAGTAGGATTCATCGCAGGTGGCGAACTCCCGGCTCCAATCATAGGAAAAACCCAGCGCTTTTATCTGCTGTTTCATTGCGGCAATGTTCTGATATGTCCATTCTTTTGGATGTGCATGCTGAGCGAGAGCTGCATTTTCCGCTGGCAATCCGAAAGCATCCCAGCCTACCGGATGCAGTACCGCATAGCCACAGGCCCGTTTAAATCTGGCAATTATGTCTCCAATGGTGTAGTTTCTGACGTGTCCTATGTGGACCTTTCCGGAAGGATACATAAACATTTCCAAAATGTAGTATTTTTGTTTCCCGGCACTTAAATCCGTCGCAAACGAATTGTTTTCACTCCAAAATTCCTGCCATTTTAGTTCGATAACAGAAAAATTGTACGGCGCAATCTCCGAAACATCACACATTTTCCAGCACATCCCATATAAATAAAAAAAAACATAATCAACCATATTTATGATACGCCAACGTTAGACCTAAAGCAAGGCGAAGCGCCAATTCCCCTTAGTTGTTTAAATCAGTTCAGAGAATTGTTCCTTATTGACCTATTTAATTTGTCAAAATTAATATAATTTTAACAAAATATCATTAGAATTGGGTTCAGCGATAAATTGTTTTTATGGATTTGCCTTTAAAAAAACAAGGGAAATAATTATGGGAAATAAATTACTTTGGACTCCATCGGAGGAAAGAATAGCTGCTAGCAATGCAACCGCATTTATGCAGCAGGTACGGGAACAATATGGTTTCGATGGACGAACATTTCACGATTTGTGGCATTGGTCAGTCAGCAATAGCTCTGATTTTTGGAATAGTGTGTGGGATTTTTGTTCCATCATCGGGGATAAAGGATCCGATCGATTATCCAATGGTGCTGCTGTTTTCTGGGAGCATCGTTATTTTCCAGATGCACAATTGAATTTTTCAGAAAATCTCCTTCGCCGGCAGGATGATTGTCCGGCATTGATTTTTTGGGGAGAAGAAAAAGTTCGGCGAATACTTACCTGGAAGGATTTGTATGAAGCTGTAGCTCGAACAGCCGCAGCTTTACGAAGGTTGGGAATT
>JAIRZO010000064.1 GCA_031267195.1 Holosporaceae bacterium
GAATATGGACACCGCTAAAGAGTGTGGAAAGCAGGTCATTGCTTCCCTAGTTATGCTGATGGTTATTGTGGGAATGAATATGTTCACCGGGTATCGCTACTACAACGGAGTTATGGAACGAAATATGACGTTGTTTGTCGTTATTGCTGCCGGAATTTTGGGATTCTATGTGGTTGGACGGATTTTCGGTATATTCAAATTTTTCAAAGTGTTCGGGACTCTCGATAAAAAGGATGAAAAATTATCCTGAGGAGCGTAGTGATGATGATTGATGTGACAAAATGTAAAAAATGTCTATCCTGTATAGATGTTTGTCCTGTGCTGGCGATTAAGGAAAATGATGGCACCGTAGAAATCGATCGTAGCATCTGTTTGCAGTGCGGGTGCTGTAAGTCTTGTTGCAAGACTGATGCAATCGTGTTTAAGTTGCAAGACTGATGTAATCGTGTATAATTTAGATACTTTAAATATTTGTCATCGAATCGCCATGGGTATTATCTTGTATGAATTGGGTAATTTTAAATGATATATTTCCTGCTTAGTGTTCATTTTATTCTTGCCATTGCAATTATTGGCATTGTGCTTTTGCAGAAACATGATTCTGATGGTGCGTTGGGATCCAGCGGTGGGGGAGCCGCTAGCGGAGTATTTTCGGTGCGGGGGCAGGCGAATTTTTTGACGCGTTCCACTGCCATCATGATGTCTCTGTTTATAATCAACTGTCTTGTAATGGCAAAAATGCTAAAACATTCCGTTGTACAGAAAGAATCTCTTATCGATGTGGTAGCGAAGGAGAGTGCAGCTAATCGCAATGTGGCTCCGGAGGAAAATTCAGTGGCAAAGAAAATTTCTGCTGCCGAAGTCACCGGAGGCAATGGCAAAGGCAGGACAAATACAAAGCCGATTTCTAGAACTGCTAATACAAAATCCAGCGGTAATGCGAAGGTGCCAGAAGTAACATTACCAAGCAAATCAGTGTCCACTGAAGTTTCAATCAGCAACCCTCCAAATTCAGCAACAACAACGACCGAAGGAAGCATCAAAGCCATCGGCGCTGCAGGCACTTCTGGTGAAAAAGTTGCTGGAAAAGACGGGGATAATACTGTTCCTACAGATAAAATTCAACTCAAGGAGAAAAAATAGTTCCATGCTTATGGTACTTTTGATGGCGTCTGCCGGCGAAAGGATTTCGCTGTGATAGGCAAGGTCGTTAAAATTGGGAATATCTCCGTATCAAACCAGATGCCGTTTGTGTTGATGGCTGGTCCGTGTGTACTGGAAAGTCGAGATATGGCATTCCGAATTGCGGATCATTTGATCAAAATCACCTCGGATCTTGGCATTCCATTCATATTTAAAGCTTCCTTTGATAAAGCCAACAGAACCAGCATTTCATCCCACAGGGGAATTCCATTTGATGAGGCGATGGAAATTTTTTCAGAAATACACAGATCCTACGGTTGTAGCACCATTACAGATGTGCACGAAACGCACCAGTGCGCAGCGGTGGCGTCGGTAGTTGATGTGCTACAAATTCCAGCATTTTTGTGTCGTCAGACGGATTTACTACTAGCTGCAGCAAAAACCAACAATCCCATTAATATAAAAAAAGGACAATTTCTATCTCCCTGGGATATCAAAAATGTTCTGCAAAAGGTGCTGGATACTGGTAATGGAAATGTCATGCTTTGTGAAAGAGGAGCCTGCTTTGGGTATAATCGCCTGGTATCTGACATGCGTTCTCTCAAAATTATGGCAGATACAGGGTATCCTGTAATATTTGATGCAACACATTCTGTGCAGGAGCCGGGGAGCTTAGGTAATGCCAGCGGCGGAAATCGGGAATACGTGGAACTGCTTGCAAGGGCAGCAGTCGCGATTGGAGTTGCCGGCGTATTTGTTGAGACACATTTTGATCCGGACAATGCATTCTCGGATGGTCCAAATATGATTCCATTGCATCTGATGCAGGATTTTTTGGTCGCACTAAAACGCTTTGATGAATTGGCTAAAACATCAAAATATTTGGATATGTCACGCTAGATGTTATTCTTTTCTTCACCTTCTATTAATAAAAATATAAGACTAATAGCTTCCAATATAATATGGGTTTGCATTGTTTGGTACTTTGCTTTCCATGTTATCAGTGGCGCTAGGGGAGCTTTATCCTGGAGCAAATTGCGGATTGAAATTGTAAATTTAGAAAGAGAACTTAAAACACTGAAGGAAGAAAATGCGTTTTTAGAAAACAAAATAAGTCTTCTGCGCAACGACAACATCGACCTTGATCTTCTGGAGGAAATCGCACGCAGTGTGCTGGGATGGTCATACGAAAACGATCTGATCGTAATGTTGCCGAGAGGAGAGTGAATATGTTCATAATATTGTAAAATTACTTATTGGATAAATGTTCTTGATTTTTTCAGTAAAATTATTTACCTGTGTTCGTTAATGTTGTGTGATTTATTGGAGATAAGTTTGAAAGATAATAGATTTGCGGAAGAAAAATATAAGCTCAACGGAGCCATAACCGCTTCTGAAGTCCGTTTAATTGATCAGGATGGCCACCTCATCGGCGTGGTTAGCAAACAAGAAGCACTGAAAATGGCTGCGGAAATGGATTTGGATTTAGTGGAAATTGCACCACAAAATACACCTCCGGTATGCAAAATAATAAATTACGGAAAATTAAAATATGAGCTTCAGAAGAAAAAGTCCGAAGCGAAAAAAAAACAAAAAATTATAGAAATGAAGGAAATGAAATTTACTCCCACCATCGCTTTCCACGATTATCAGGTAAAATTCAACAATATTTGTCGATTTCTTAGAGAAGGAAATAAAGTAAAGGTCACGCTACGGCTTCGGGGACGGGAAATATCTCACCAAGATATTGGCGTTAGGGTTTTGAATCGTCTTGTGGATGATCTTAAAGACATAGCAAAATGTGAAGGAACTCCTCATTTGGAAGGAAAACAACTGATGCTGATATTGCTGCCGTTAACCATCAAGTAAATGGGAATTGATAATTGCATGAGGAAATTTTCAGATAGTAGTCACTACAGCGATACGGTCGGAGAAAAAGTTTTCAAATGTATCATCGATGGTTTTTCCATAGGAACAGCATTTGAAGTGGTTGATTTACTCTCTGAATCCAGTTGTTACATGTCGGTTTCCTGTGCAGAAGCGAAGGGAACAAACTGGTTCGTGGAGATTCTAAATCTGCAACCCATTAGCGAAATTGAAGTTGCAACCGTTCTTGGAGGTTATAAATATTCATCACTTTCGATTGGTGTGCTGGACAATGTCAATTGGCTTAAAAAATGTTTTGAAAATTTCAAACCCATTTCCGTCGGCAATTTTTATATGTATGGTCCCCACGTGAGGGGAAAACATATGCCGTTCAACAAAATTGCAATAGAAATTGCTGCCGCAACAGCTTTTGGTACCGGAGAACACCCGACCACTAGCAGATGCCTGCTGGCCTGCCAAATGTTTTTTGATCGCCGAAAACATCTGCGACTATTAGATATTGGATGTGGATCCGGTATTTTAAGCATAGCTTTGGCAAAATCCGGAGCCAGGAACATTGTAGCCTGTGACAACGACGCAGAAGCTGTGCGCATAGCAAAAGAAAACATTACCCTGAATAGGGTCGCCCACAGGATATCCGTATTCCAAAATGAAAAATATGAATTTGCTATTCCAAATTCTGGATCCCAAATGCATTCCCATCCATACAGTTCAAGGAAATTCTATGATTTTATAGTGGCAAATATTCTGGCTGAGCCCCTAATCGACATGGCTCCCATCATCATCGATTCACTGTCTCCCAACGGATTACTGGTGCTATCCGGATTCAATTCCGACGATCACAGTGTAATAAATAAATATTCGTTGAGACTAACACAGAAATATGTCTATGATTATCAGAATTGGACAACGGTGGTATTCGAAAACAGGAAATAGCTACCAAAACAACAGAACCTATACCATCCCAGTGGAGCTATCAGGGAATTATGATAAGTTTTTCCAGAACAGACGACAGTATTTTTGGCCGCTGGTGGTGGTCGGTGGATCGCGTAATGCTGCTGGCATTCCTATGCATGATTGCCTTTGGCATTCTTATGTCCATAGCGGCCACACCAATGGTGGCAAATAGAATTGGCATCGATCGTTTCTATTTTCTCAAGAGACATCTCATCTATATCACGCCATCATTGGTCATCATATTTATAATTTCCGCCCTCGATGAAGCCAGCATAAAAAAATTGTCTGTGATAATCTTTTTCGTATTCATGATATTGATTGTGGCCGCCTTGTTCTACAGTCCCGGCATTAAGGGAGCGAAGCGCTGGCTGTCGATTTTTGGATTTTCCATGCAGCCATCTGAATTTGTGAAACCGGCGATCACGATTATTACGGCATGGATGATTTCGAAACAGAATAAATTTCCAAATTTTAAGGGAAAATTCATAGCCACCATCATGGTGGCTATGTTTGTGGCATTGCTGGCAATGCAGCCGGACATAGGCATGATAGTTGTGACAATTGCCATATGGTTTGGTCAATTATTTTTGGGAGGAATTCCCATAATTTTTGCTTTTATGATGACCATTGGCGGCATATGTGTTGTGGTGCTGGGTTACAGTCTGCTACCGCATGTGGCTAACCGTGTAGATAGATTTTTAAATCCTGATGTGGGAGATCACTATCAAATCAACAGATCACTGGAAGCGTTTTCGCACGGAGGATTATTTGGTGTTGGTCCCGGTGAGGGTGTTATAAAAAAACATCTACCTGATGCTCATTCTGATTTTGTATTTGCGGTGCTTGGGGAAGAATTTGGATTTTTCATCTGTCTATTGGTGGTGTTGCTAATTGCTTTCATTGTTATCTATGGCATGTTCAAGGCTATGAAAGAAAATAATCTATTCACCATAATTGCGTCCGTCGGCCTACTGTCCCAATTTGGACTGCAGTCGTTCATCAACATAGCCTCCACGCTGCACATTCTGCCAACAAAGGGCATGACATTACCATTCATAAGCTATGGAGGATCATCTATGATTGCCCTCAGTATATTGGTGGGTATGATCCTGGCTTTGGTGAGGCATAAACCCATAAGCTACGAAGAACAGTAGCTGTGCGACGAATGATGTCTCGTTCATTCTGCATGCAGAAAGTGCAGGACAACCATTCTGTTCTGAATTTTAAGCAAATCGTAGCTAGGTAGTGAATTTTTGAAGGGAGAATACGGTGGGAAGTAGATGCAAAAGTGAAACGCAAATTCCTTGTACTATGTCTCCTTCATCGATGACAAAAGAGTATGTTGCCATACAAATATCGAAATTTATCATAATTCTCTATGCGATGTTTTCGATATTTTTTATTGCGCATGAAGTCGGTAACTATAATGACATAGCATTACATGTTTTTCTTCCAATTGGAATTACGCTATTTTCAGTACCGATCGGCTGTTGGATTTCTAGAATTATAGATGGGAATTCCTTCTTTATGCTTGTTGCGAGTCAATTGCTCATGAGCATTGTTGGAGCAATCAGTTTCCCAGCGCTTGGATTGCTATATGCATTGGTCGGAACAGGGTATTATGCGCTTGTGATTTTCACGACTGTAGCAATTGGAATCCTTCTTGGTACTATTATCTCGCTATCGAACAAGATATTAGACTTCCTTCGAAACTCTTGCTCTTCCGGTAATTTTGTCGTCGCTCCGGTAACTTCTAAAAATTCCTCGGAATATCCCTGTTTCGGAAGAAATCTATTGACTACCCGCAATTGGAAATTTGGAGTTTTCTCGCAAATATTTTGTACACTAGGGTGTTTTACGATTGCTTCGGTTCTCGCACTTCTGTTAGCACTTCAGCAGACATCCATAGGTATAAGCGTGATATTTCTCATGGATTTCCCAATTTTAGTTACAGGAATTGTGAATTTCCTCATATTTAAAGATAGGATTCTGACCAATAAAAAAAGTATGGTCAAAATATTATTTTGTTTATCCATGCTTCTCTTGACTGGATCTTTGGCATTTTCGCAGAAAATACTGCACTGCCTAGAACATAAAATATATCACGATAGAGTGATATTTTCGTCTTACACGTCGTCTGGCCAAAATGTTGTTCTGACAAAATACAACAAAGACGTTCGTATGTTCATTGACGGACATATTCAATTTTCATCCATAGACGAATACAGATATCATGAACTTCTAGTACATATTCCGATGTCTTTAGCAAAATCTCGCTCAAACGCGCTGATTTTGGGTGGAGGCAATGGGCTGGCTGCAAAAGAGCTACTGAAATACGCTGAGATAAACACAATCACCATCGTCGATATCGACCATGAAATTACAGATTTGTTTAGAAAAGACAAACTGCTGAAATCTATTAACAATAATAGTATGAACAATCCAAAAGTAACGATTGTCAATGAAGATGCATTTGATTTCATAAAAAATGTACAGGAATTTTATGACATCGTAATAATCGATCTACCGGATCCAAACGACGTGCTTTTTACAAGATTGTACAGCAAAGAATTCTACAAAATGTTGGCGCAGAAGTTATCAGCAAACGCCACTGTAGTTACGCAGGCTATGTCGCTATTTTTCTCCTGTGAAGCGTTTTGGCGCATTAATGGGACGTTCAGAAACGCAGGATATAATTTCACAAAAATGTATCACGGATATATTCCTTCCTTCGGAGACTGTGGATTTGTGGTGGCTTCGATAAATCGCATACTTGATGTATCGAAAATCCACATCAGCGTGCAGACGAAATATCTGAATGATGAAGTTGCACAAAAATCATTTTTACTAGAGAAAGATATCATAGGGAACAACCTTGTTCCATAGATAAGAAAATTATAGCGGGCAGGACAGTCAAGCCTCTGTGGAACAGCATTAGCGATCTAATACGATCCCTTTTATCTAAAAAGTCTTTAAATTCAACATGTCTTGCTGAAGTTTCAGGGGAAAACAGAATCAGACCGGTGATTGGGAAAGCCAGAAACCCTAGAGGAACTGCCAAATTCACTACCACGGCAAATCGTGGACACTTTCCTACACCACACGCTATCGGGATAGTTAGTTTCAATTGTTTTCTTCAGGGAAATGACTTCATCGTTCATCCTCAGCGATAAAAAGCACTCCACACAGCGGTAAAGCGCCTCCGGAACATAGGCAGTCATCACGTGATTATGAATAATACTCAAATATCTGTTGATAGCCCCCACGATATTTTTTCTCTTTTGATAAAACCTAGCGATCATCATTTCGTGAGCAGTAATGTAATCGTCTAAAACAGCTGCTTTCTTCAAACAATCTGTTCGGTAAATGGAATCCGGATGATCAGAAACCAGATCCAAAAACGCCCTCTGAGTTTTTATAGCGACGTTTGAATCTTTTTCGAAGGAAGGAATCTGCATATACATGGAGACGGCACGTAAATATTTTGCATAGTCAGCTAAACAATGTGAAGCGTGATATCTGAGATAAATATCTATTTCTCTGATTGAATCCATATAATTTTTCGCCATAAAATTACAGTAAGCGGACAGCACACGTCCTTCCGCTGCTTTGGAAGAATATGGAAACAATTTTTCGATTTCTTGAAAACTTTTGGCGGCCTCGGAATGACTATTCAATTTCATGAGAGCACACGACTCTGCATACAAACGACCGGCAGTCGTTTCATGAACAGCATGCTTTCCATGATCGCAGGCAGCAATCCCCAATAACGATAATAAAAATAACGAATAACAGCGCATAAACAAACTTCCTCTCAAACCAATTGCTATTCTAGCCATAATTTCAGCTAAAATTCTAGCTCTGGACAAGAATAAAAACAAAGGGTTGAGAAAAATTCAATATCTGATCTTATTAGGCCTGGCAGCGTGCTACTCTCCCATATCAAATGATACAGTACCATTGCCGCTGAGGACTTTCGCTTTCCAGTTCGGGATGGGATGGAGCGTTTAATTCCCCGCCATGACCACCAAACCAAATAAAACCAGACATCTCACAACTTATGATAAGAAACAACTGCCAAGAACCTCTTTCGAAGCCTTAAGAATCAAAATCCATTCAAGACAGTTATACAATACCACCAAAACAAACACTTTGCAAAAGAAGCTTACAACTGATTGTTGTCGAAAGGTATAAACCTTTCGGTATCAAGCCAATCGGGATATTAGTACCGGTTAGCTTCACGCATTACTGCGCTTCCACACCCGGCCTATCAACGTGGTAGTCTTCCACGTCCCTGATGGCGAGAACTAGTTTCGAGGCAAGTTTCCCGCTTAGATGCTTTCAGCGGTTATCTTTTCCGTGTTATGGCTACTCGGCAATGCGACTGGCGTCACAACCGATACACTAGTGACACGTCCACTCCGGTCCTCTCGTACTAGGAGCAGCTCCTCTCAATTCTCGAACACCCACGGCAGATAGGGACCAAACTGTCTCACGACGTTCTGAACCCAGCTCACGTACCACTTTAATTGG
>JAIRZO010000006.1 GCA_031267195.1 Holosporaceae bacterium
AAAAAAAAAAATCAATTTTTAATTTTCCATTGGTCGGTCATAAACATTGCACTATGAGACTCCGGACTTGGAAGGCTGTAATTGCCATGAATTTTCGCCTTCGAAATCCAGCTTCTTATTTTAAATAAGTATATCAAAGGGAAGTCTGCCCTAGCCGTTGCTCGACAATTTGGAAACAAGAAGAAAAATTTCAATGGAGAGCGGCTGCGGGCCAGAGGCTATGCTGTTTCTACAGTTGGATTTGAAGAGCAAACGATCAAAGATTATATCAGACATCAAGAACGTTTAGACGGACTTGGTTCCGATGAAACTAGTGAGTTTTAGGCTATAAATTATTGGCAGCCTTTGAGCCTGCTCACATCTGACAAGCTCCCGGTTCCGCCGGGACGTTATGACTCAAATCCTCTCTCAAAAATTTTTATGAGGTGGCCCTGTACCCAATGTGTTTATAGCTTGAAAGAATGTGGCTTTGCATGTATTGTAATGACTGAAAAAAATAATGCGGTGCTTCTGTGTTTGGTGATAATGCCTGTGGATTTATGTGTTACATCGTCTTCCGTGGGATTTTTGGGAAAATTGTATGACTTATGGTTAAGGTCAGTGGTGATTTGTGATTAGACAATTGAATCTAAGTGATTATGAAGTGTATTGCGTGCTAGGTAATAATCCTGATGAGAAAAATCATCAACGCAAGATTTTAATTAACGTAGCAATACGGATCCCAAATGCTGTCTATCCGGCTTGCATCAGCGATCAGCTGGATCAAACCGTCTGCTATGCTGATATGGCGAATTTCATTGATGGTGTTTTTGCTAAAAAGAAATTCAATTTGCTGGAGAAGGCTTCACAGTTCCTCTATGACGAGCTTTTCATATACCTCCGCCGGTGTATTACAGATGTGCATTTACAGCAGCGGGTGGAAATTCGAAAACCATCTCCTTTTCATGATCGACGGGGAGATGTTTCGTTTGTGTGCTCCGACTGGTGAAAAAAATACCATTGACATTTTTTATTAAACTAAAGTTCTTCCGATAAATAATATTTATTATAGAATTTTTACGGAGATTAGTTGCACAAAAAATCGCAAAATTAAGTTTTTTTTTGAGAATTGGTAGGATGATATATTATACGAACATGTGAATGAAGACTCATTGTATCTTGAGTGAATAATCTTTCAGGAGGAAAAATTACATGAAGGAGAGAACTATGAACAACGATGGTGTTTTGCGTTGTTCTTTTTGCGGTAAATCTCAGCATGAGGTGAAAAAACTGATAGTCGGTCCCACTGTATATATTTGCGATGAATGCATAGAGTTATGCGCAGGAATAATCTTTGATGTGTCTCAAAATACAACGACCACAAAATGGAAAAATAATCTACCTACACCAAAGGAAATAAATAATATTTTAAATGACTACGTCATTGGCCAGGAGATGGCAAAGAAGGTTCTTTCGGTGGCCATATATAACCACTATAAAAGGCTTGCCCATTCCTCCAAGAGTTCCGATGTTGAACTTTCGAAATCCAACATTCTGCTCATCGGTCCCACCGGCACCGGGAAAACGTTGTTGGCTCAAACTTTAGCGAAAATCATCGATGTGCCATTCACCATCGCCGATGCCACCACCCTGACGGAAGCCGGCTATGTGGGGGAAGATGTGGAAAACATTATTCTGAAATTGCTGCAGGCAGCTGATTATAATGTGGAAAAAGCGCAGATGGGCATCGTTTATATCGATGAAATCGATAAAATTTCTCGCAAATCCGACAATCCATCCATTACTCGAGATGTTTCTGGCGAAGGAGTTCAGCAGGCACTGCTGAAGATCATGGAGGGAACCATTTCTTCAGTTCCGCCACACGGTGGACGAAAACACCCACAGCAGGAGTTTTTGCAGGTGGATTCTACCAATATATTGTTTATTTGCGCCGGCGCGTTTGCGGGACTGGATAAAATCATTTCTGCCCGCAACAATAAATCGTCCATCGGGTTTGAAGCCGAAATTAAGGATAGGGATAACACTTATGTGGGTGATCTATTCGCCAAAGTTGAATCGGAAGATCTGGTCAAATACGGGCTGATTCCGGAGTTTGTTGGTAGATTACCGGTGGTGGCTACATTAACGGGTCTGGATGAGCAAGCATTGGTTTCCGTTCTTACTCAGCCGAAAAATGCTCTGGTGAAGCAATATCAAAAACTGTTCAGCCTAGAGGGAGTTTCACTTGTGTTTGAGGACGAGGCACTGATCTGCATTGCGAAGCTTGCTATGGATCGAAAAATTGGCGCCCGTGGCCTTCGCTCAATCCTAGAATCGGTGCTACTGGATTGGATGTTTGAACTACCTTCCAATCGGGTGGTCGAAGAATTAATAATTTCTAAAGAAGTTATTGAAGGAACGGCCAAAGCTATAATAAAATATTCCGAGGTTAGTCGGAACGCTTGTGCTGGGAGCTAAAACTTGGGTAATAGTGATATTTGTCCGGTACTTTCTGTTAGGGATATTGTGGTTTTCCCACGGGTTGTGGTGCCTCTTTTTGTGGGTAGATCCAGATCCGTCAATGCCCTCGAAGCAGCCATGGAGAAAGAAAAGAAAATCATCCTACTGACCCAGAAGAGTCTTCACAATGAAGATCCATCCTTTAATGATCTATACCATATTGGAGTGCTGGGAAATATTCTGCAAATATTGAAACTGCCGGATGGCACCGTAAAAATTCTAGTGGAAGGTGTGGAACGAGTCAAGGTTTCCGAATGTGTTGGCGATAAAGATTATTTTTCCGTAAGATTCAGTATACTGCAGGTTAATGAAAACAATAAAACGTTGGAAACGGAAGCATATCGCCGCACTGTCATTGAGCAATTCGATAACTATGCAAAGTTAAACAGGCGCATATCAGGCGACACCATCAATGTCATTAAAAACATGGATTCATCCAATGATCTGATAGATGTCGTTTCCGCACATTTGGTGTTGCGCATCAGTGACAAACAGGCATTGCTGGAGGAAACTGATACCATCAAGCGGTTTGAAAAATTACTCTCCTGCATGGAGTCGGAAATAGATGTCATCAACGTTGAGCGTAAGATTCGCAATCGCGGTAAAAAACAAATGGAGCGCAGCCAAAAGGAATACTATCTCAATGAGCAGATAAAAGCTATTCAAAAAGAACTTGGTGACCAGGAAAATAGTGTAGATGAAATTAAAGAATTTGAGAGAAAAGCAAAAAAAACTAAATTTTCAAAAGAAGCCAGCGAAAAATTTAACGCCGAGCTGAAGAAATTGAAAAATATGTCTTCTATGTCTCCGGAAGCGACTGTTGTGCGAAATTATCTGGACTGGATGGTGAGCATTCCCTGGAGCACAAAAACCAAGATCAAGCGAGATCTCAAGGAAGCGAAGGTGATTCTCGATCGCGACCATTATGGCTTGGAAAGCGTTAAGGAGCGGATCTTAGAATTTCTTGCTGTGCAAAATCGCGTGGGAAAAATAAAAGGATCTGTGTTGTGTCTTGTGGGACCGCCGGGCGTTGGTAAAACATCGTTGGCCAGGTCCATTGCGGAGGCCACCGGCAGAAACTACGTGCGTGTATCTCTGGGGGGAATCCATGACGAGTCTGAAATTAGAGGACATCGCCGCACCTATATTGGCTCCATGCCGGGGAAAATCATATCCAGTATGAAGAAAGCAAAATCTTCAAACCCGCTGTTTTTGCTGGATGAAATTGATAAGATGGGGTCCGATTGGAAGGGCGATCCAGCAAGTGCTCTACTGGAGGTGTTAGATCCGGAGCAGAATTGCTCCTTCAATGACCACTACCTGGAGGTGGATTACGATTTATCAGATGTCATGTTCATCACGACCGCCAATTCCTATAAAATGCCCAGTCCCCTGTTGGATCGTCTGGAGATTATACGCCTATCCGGATATACGGAAATTGAAAAGCTGGAGATAGCCAAGCGGCATCTGGTGAAAAAGGAAATGCAGGAAAATGGTCTGGTGGAAGGGGAATTCTCCATCACCGATGAAGCGGTGCTGATATTGATTCGTAACTACACCCGCGAAGCAGGAGTTAGATCCCTTGAGAGGGAAATCGCGAACGTAGCCCGCAAAGTCGTGAAGGAGCTGGCGGAAGACCCGGAAATCATAACCGGAGTGCATATCACCGAAGATAGTTTGGAAAAATATGCCGGTACAAAAAAATTTAGGCGCATGGAAACGGAAGATGAAAATCTTGTGGGAGTCGTTACGGGCCTCGCCTGGACGGAAGTAGGTGGCGAACTCCTTTCCATTGAAGCCATTAGTGTTCCAGGAAAGGGAAAGACGACGCTGACCGGAAAACTTGGGGATGTCATGCAGGAATCAATCCAGGCTGCCATGAGCTTTGTTCGTTCCAGAGCTAAAAACTTTGGCATAGATCCTAAAATTTTCGATAACACAGATTTTCACATCCATGTGCCAGAGGGCGCAACCCCGAAGGATGGTCCTTCAGCCGGCATTGCTATGGTAACCAGCATAGTTTCCACCCTTACTTCTCTCCCCGTTAGAAAAGACGTTGCCATGACAGGGGAAATAACTCTGCGGGGACGGGTGCTTCCCATCGGTGGTTTGAAGGAAAAGCTATTGGCGGCCCACAGAGGAGGAATCAGGACCGTGATTGTACCCAAAGAAAACAAATCCGATCTGCAGGATGTTCCGGAATGTATTACGGATGGCTTGGACATCGTACTGGTTGATACGGCAGATGATGTTCTGGCAAGATCTTTGGTGGGAAACATGTCCTGGATACC
>JAIRZO010000026.1 GCA_031267195.1 Holosporaceae bacterium
ATGATAAGAATCTTGACTTGATCGGAGTATTTGTTTTTTAATTAATCCGTAGTAGATCATAATTAAACAATAGATCTTTGGAGGTTTCTTGATTACATCGCCAAAGTTGGCGGAGTTGGTTTTATCATACGATCCCAATGCGAATATTGATTTATTGCGCAAAGCCTATATGTTTTCTATTCAATCCCACAGTTTACAGAAGCGAGCATCCGGCTCTCCGTTCTTCTATCATCCAGCAGAAGTTGCTAAATTGCTTACGGAATTCAAGCTGGATGTATCCGCCATAATAACCGGTCTTTTGCATGATGTGTTAGAGGATACCAATGTTAGCCTTGATGAACTGAAGGAAATTTTTGGATCAGAAATTGCATTTCTGGTGGACGGAGTAACAAAGTTATCCAGAATTAACTACACGTCTTCCAAAATTCATCAGGCAGAAAACTTTCGTAAATTTTTGCTGGCCACCTCCAAGGACATCCGGGTACTGTTGGTAAAACTTATGGATCGTCTGCACAATATAAGAACCCTGAACTATATTTCGTCCATAGAAAAGAGAAAAGAAATAGCTTTGGAGACGCTGGAAATATACGCTCCATTAGCCGAAAGAATCGGCATGAGCCTCGTAAAGGATGAAATGGAAGATGCTGCATTCTATAATTTGCATCCAACAGAATATACATTCATTAATCGAAAACTCGAGCAAATGAAAATCAATGATAGTGAATTCATCACAAATACCATTAGTGAACTGAGTCGAATTTTTCGAGATGCTGGAATTGATGCCGAAATTAATGGCCGAGGGAAAAAAGCCTATTCCATCTGGAAAAAGATGCAGAAACGCAATGTTAATCTAGAGCAGATCAATGACATTGTTGCCTTCCGGGTCATCGTAAAAACCGTACAGCAATGCTATCTGTCTCTGGGGGTAATTCATACAAATTTTCAAATTATGCCCGGAAAGTTCAAGGACTACATCAGTATCCCAAAATTGAACAACTACAGATCTCTGCACACCACCATCATAGGACCGTTTAGTCAACGTGTGGAAATACAAATCAGAACAGAAGAAATGCACCGGGTAGCAGACGATGGCGCCGCGGCCCATTGGTCCTACAAGGATAGCAATGTTATTTCTGATGAAAGCATGCCTAAGCACTATACACTAATCAAGAATTTGCTGACAATAATAAAAAATTCCAATTCTCCGGAAGATATCATAGATAATTCCAAGCTTGGTATGTTTGATAATGAGGTTTTTTGTTTTACACCTCTTGGTGATCTCATTGCTCTGCCGCATGGAGCCACCGTGGTGGATTTTGCCTATGAAATACACACAAACATTGGCAATACATGCATTGGCGGAAAAATTAACGGGAAAATGGTGCCCATAAAAACCGTTTTGAAAAATGGAGATCAAGTGGATATCATCACCTCTCCCTATCAGCATCCGGAAACTGCCTGGAAGAAGTTTGTAGTAACCTGCAAGGCAATGTCCTGCATAAATAAATTCATTAAATCTAGAGAGAAGATTGAATTTCAGAATCTTGGATTGGCTTTAACAAAATATCTTTTTTCGAAATTCAATCTGGAATTTTCGGAAACCGTTTTAGACGTCAAGCGATTTTCCTGCACAACTGTACAGAGATTTTACTATAATCTCGCAAAAGGCAACATACCCTTACACATTGTTGAAATGTATGTCAAAAACAAAAGCACAGACAATATAACACTTCCTCAGGAACATGTTATATGCGTTATGAATTTTACACCTGGCATAGCTGTACACTTTGCTGAGTGTTGCCATCCTATTCTTGGGGACAAAGTTATTTCAGTTTTGATACCCAAAAAAGGGCTTGTGGTGCATGTTGCCAATTGTGATACCAAAGAGCTGTCTGCCTATTCGTTTGTAAAAGTAAAATGGAACAATGATGATGAAGTTGAAGTTGCCTTTAACGCAAAGCTGCGCATTGTAATATTCAACAGATCCGAAAGTTTCGCCACCGTGACCAATATCATCAGTTCTAGCGGCGCCAACATAACTAATATCAGCGTAGACCACCGATCCATTGATTTTTTCGATTTGCAGGTGGATATAATAATCAATGATCCATTCCATTTAGGAGAAATACAAGCAGCCCTCAGAGCTTGCGGGAACGTAAGGTCTGTCCATTGCCTGTAGTCAAGATCAATGTGCCCTAATGATTAGGTGAAGAGCTCACCAACCGTCTGATGTATCTTGTTATTTTAATGTACGCATATCTGCCGGATGTATGAATGAACTGCACCAGTGCGGAATATGCATATAAAATTGCGCCTGAAACGATGTGGGCGATTGCCGCCGGCGATTTTACCAAATTTTGCGTTTTAATTTCCGATGTACCAAATTTTTGATACACAAGTCTCGGCTCAACTCCAGTGAATTTCAGCCAAGGTTTCCGAAACAATTTCTGCTGAGTAAAGTAGTGATCAAATGGCATCTTTATGGGGAAAAAGTCCGCAAGCAGCTGCTGTGCTGCAATTCTGTTGATCAAATAGGCACCGGCATGCTTTACATTAGTCAGATATATTACCAGCCAATGGGAACCGTTGATGCAGGTGGAATATTTTCTGTAATTTTCCATACCAGAGTCTCTGTTAATTCCATCCAGGGCAGCAATTTTTAAATGCAATCCATGATGATTCAATTCAAAGCTGACTATATCCCACAGATTTTTGTGTTTCATAAGAGACGCCAGAACATCCGATAATTCATCGTGATTAAACTGGACGTCATCTTCGAAAATAAGGGCAAATTCATCGTTGGACTTTAGAAAAAACTCCAGGCAACGGGCATGGCTGAGGGAACAGCCGATAGTCCCGATTTCCGGAGAAGTTTTGAATCTCATTCTGTAAGCTTTTTCATCAACGACGTAGTTTATTTGTTCCCTGGATAGTTCACGACCATCAACAGCCGAGACTATTTGATATGGAATAGCGACATCTGCAGAGGAAGCAGCTGAATTTACCAGTACTAGCTGAGAAACGGATGGAAGAACGTAATTAAGTCTGTCTGGACAGCGAGCAAGATTTATAATGTATGAGCTGATACTACCCGGAATAATTTTGGAATCATCAGCCAGCATCAACGAATTTTTCATCCTTTAACGGATCCTGTCGTTAACCCGGATATGATCCGCCTCTGAAAAATTATCACCAGTAGCACCAGTGGCAATGTAACCACAACACTGGCAGCCATAATTAATCCCCACGGCAGTTCATGCTGACTAGCACCACTGAATAGAGCGAGAGAGACTGGAACCGTTCGAGCTTGGGCTGTCAGAGTAAATGTTAGAGCAAACAAAAATTCATTCCAGGCAGCAATAAACGCCAGCAATCCAGTTGTAATAATCGATGGCCACAGTATTGGCAGAAATATTTTTGTAAGTATTTTGTACTGGCTGGAACCATCCATGATGGCCGCTTCTTCTATGTCTTTTGGGATGTTTTTCATAAAATTGGTCATGACCCACAGCGTGAATGGCACTGTGATGATCATATAGGACATGATCAACGCAGTTTTTTCGTTGTATATGTCCAAAATTCTTATCAATTCAAAAAGACCAGACAAAACTGCCACATGTGGCAGAGTTGTGATGCTCAACGCCAGCATCAATACCCGCCTTCTTCCGGGAAAAGAATGGCGAGCCAGTGGATATGCTGCCAGAAGACAGACAGCGAGAGTCAACAATGAAGTAGCAGTTGCAACCAGAGCGGAGTTCAAAAACGAGTGACTAAACAATGCGTCGCCAAATACGTAGGAATAATTTTCCAGAGAAATTTTCGATGGCCACAGCTCAGTAGAAAACAAATGAGCACTATCCCGGAGAGAAGATACCACCGCCCAATAAAATGGGAACAAACAAGAAGCGGCCACCAATAGGCACAGGATATAAAACACAACATTTTTGATTAATCTCTTGTATCGCCAGGCATTTTCTTGTTTGATCAAACAGCATCTCCTTTCATTTTCGCTGCGGGCATAAATTTATTGTGCACACATATTCAGCTGTAGGCCTGCAGCTTTTTCCTATTAAACGATACATATAATACCGTCAGTATTGCTATAACAAACAGTAACGCTGTAGCCGCCGCCGATCCCAATCCGACATCAGCATAATCCACCAAATGTTTCCTGGCATACACGGACATGGTAGCGCTGGCGCTGTTCCCGCAATTTAGCACGTATACCAAATCAAATATTCTTATGGCATCCAGAGTTCTAAAAATTACTGCCACAATGATGGTGGGTTTCATCATGGGAAGAATGAGGTTCATAAATATTTTTCGGAAAGGAATGCCATCAACCTCTGCCGCTTCGAAACAATCCTGCGGCAATGATTGCAGGCCGGCCAACAGCAGCAGCGCCATGTAGGGAGTTGTTTTCCAAACATCCACTAAAATAATTGAAACAAGGCTGAGATTATTGGATGCAATCCAGGGAATTGGAGTATCTATTATGGATGCTTTAATCAGTAATTCATTAATAATGCCATAGACGTCATTCAGCATCCAGGCCCACATGCGCGCAGAAACTATGGTAGGAATAGTCCATGGAATTAGGACGATTGCCCTCATCCAACTCCTTCCCACAAAGTTACGATGCAATATCAGC
>JAIRZO010000038.1 GCA_031267195.1 Holosporaceae bacterium
TGTTTGGTGATTGAAATTCACCATCAATCGATTATCATATGACTAGAATGAGCAAAGTTAGTTATATACTCATTCAAGATGAGACTCCAGTCTTGGAAGGCGAAAATTTACGGCAATTACAGCCTTCCAAGTCCGGAGTCTCATCTTGAATGAGTATAGAGTATGATGAGAGTATGATTGATAAAAAAAAATTCCAGCGATATATTTTCCGCTCGATCAACAGGAATCCCAATCGGCAAAGGTTGGCGTTTTATTTATTACTTTTAAATATTATTTCCTCTGCTGCAGTGAGTATTTATATTCCTTGCCTAAAACAAATGGCCCTGGAATTCAATGTTTCCAACGCCATCATGCAGATGACAATCGTAGCGTATCTGGCGGGAGAATTTTTTGGCCGGTTCCTGTGTGGTCCCCTCATAGACTCCTACTCCGGACGCACTGTAGTGCTACCAGCTCTATGCATATCAGTTTTGGGCTATGGAGGATGTGGCATATCTAACTCATTTCCCATATTTATGGTGATGAGATTTCTGCAGGCCATTGGCGCCAGCGTAATATACGTTGCATCTCTCAGCATTATTAATGCCGAATTTAAAAACGAAAACGAAAAATGTTCGGTAATAGGAATTTTGGAACTATATCAACCGGTATCCTGGATACTGTCGCCGTTTGCCGGATGCATATTAGCAAGCATCGGCAATTGGAGAATATTATTCTTCGTGTTGATGGCCGCCCAAACTGTTGGCATTTTGTTTTTTGGGAATTATCACGGTAAGGACTGGGAACAATCCACTAGGAAAGGCCTCAATCTTTTCAAAATACTATACGACTATAAATCTCTCCTGAAGAATTCTTACTTCATCACCTACGCTATAATTCCCGGAATGTTTTCCGGAGGATATATGGTATTTGCCGCCAATGCTCCATTTTTGTGTTCGAAGGTTTTGGGCAATGATTCGGCTAATATAGCATTATTGCAGGCAATTCCTTTGGTGTTCTACATCATAGCCATGTTTTTATATAGATTTGTTGTGCGAAGATTCAACATAAAAATAGCAAAAAGAATAGGCATCGGAGTGTATGCGCTGTTTGGCATTTATATGATCTTGCTTATAAAAGAGCATGTCGCCTGGACAGCTCAAAATCTACTGGCGTTGATGTGCATTCAGTGCATCGGCAGCGCTTTTCTTGTGCCGATTTCCATAATGAAGGCGTTGCAATCATCCGCTAACACGCAGTCCATCGGTGTATCCACAGTTGTGGTTTTCAGAAATGCCATAATGTCGCTGTGCATAATCATCAGCGTTCAGCTGAGCGAAAGTGTCACCATGATCATGGGATCCGTATTGATGACGGTGGGGACTGTGCTGGTGCTGATTATGATGAGAAAGATCATAAAAAACAGAAGCAGAAAAATGCGAAAAATTGGCCTGGAACCAATTTCCAAAAAACAGCGACCATAGATTTATTGATTTTACACTTTATTTTAGAATGAACGAACTATATAGTATGTATAATTTGTACTCTAGATAGATCGGGGCATTGTCGTAAATGGTCACTAAAAAAACGTCGTCGAATTTTTCTTCTATCATTCGTCGATGTTTCTCTCCAATCCAAACGTTGCTAGACACACTACCCAATGGAATTTTTGCTGTATCGCTGTTCGGGTTATTTCTCGGTGCATCAACCACTATGGTGTATAATCTATTAGGATTATTCATGAAAAATGAACTACATGCATCGGAAAGTACGATATCATCTATAGATGGAATTGTTGAATGCCTTGCGTATGTTATTAGAATTTTTTCCGGCATGATAAGTGACTATTACATGGATAGGAAAAATATTCTCGTTATTGGTTGCGTAATTATATTTTTTATGAAACCGTTCTTTGCTTTTGCAAACTCGTCCATCGACATACTCATTGCTCAATCGGTGGAAAGGATTGGGAATGGTCTGCAAGCATCGCCGCGGGACGCGCTTATCACAGATCTCAGCGACAAACATACCAGAGGTCGATCTTTTGGGTTTAGCAAGTCTTTTAAAACTGTGGGTTCTCTGCTAGGCACCTGCATGGCCATAGTTATTATGTACTTTTCCAACAACAACTTTAGGCTTGTGTTTATGTGCGGCACCATCATGGTTGCTATTAGCATGTTGTGTCTTTGCAAAATAAAAACACCAAAAGATATTGAGCGGGAAACATCTGGAACCCAAAAAGTTTCGTTGAAATACGTGGATACAACAAAAAAAATAGAAAATCCATTTAAAATGAAATACCTAAAATCTCTGGACTCATTTTTTTGGAAGATGGTTGTATTTGCATGCATTTTCGAACTAGGACATTTTACCGAATCACTGCTCCCTATATACGCCAATCAATTTTTATCCATTACCAAAGCTGGTGGCATCAGCATGTTCGTAAGTTTGGGTCAGGTGATGTGTTCATTGCCGATAGGATTATATGCTGATAAATTCGGCAAAAGGCGATTTATTCTAGTGTGCATATGCAT
>JAIRZO010000062.1 GCA_031267195.1 Holosporaceae bacterium
CGCCACTGAGTTAGCCGCCTGCCGGAGCTTGATGTTCAAAAGAAAGAGAAGAAATAATTCAAATCCTATCCCATTGGCTATTTTCATGTTGATATTGCTGAGGTTCGCACCGAAGAAGGCAAGTTGTATCTCTTCGTAGCCGTTGACCGCACCAGTAAGTTCGTTTATGTCGAGTTGCTGGAAAAACAGGGAAAAATGGAATACACTCAGTTCTTAAGGAATTTGATTGCCACCGTTCCATACAAAATTCACACAATTTTGACCGACAATGGACAACAATATGAGTTCATCATTAATTCCTGGAAAAATAATCCTAAGACATTTAAAATAAGTCCGTCCCTCCACAATATGGGACCTTACATCTAAACTCATATGGAGATCTTCTCTTATCCTTCTATCTTTTTAACCCTTTTTCATGAGGTGGCCCTGCCATTTGGCATGAAGTTCTTGACTTTTTCCCGAATAACTGGCATACTCTTTTCCACTCTGAGTGCATAGGAATTACTGTATCGTCGTTTTTGTATGTGTTTGGTCGTGTGCGTTGCCATCAGGCTGTTCGACACCAAGGTTTTGATGATTAGTAAAAGAAAGATGGGAGAAGCAAGTGGGTAAGCCAACTTATAATCCAAGCAAATTGGTACGGAAGCGCCGGCACGGTTTTCGTGCAAGGGTTGCAGCCGGTGGACGAGTTCTGAAGTCCAGAAGATCGAAGGGCCGTTCTCGTTTATCAGCCTAGTCCTCTATTAAAAATGGACCATCACCTAAGATTTAGGCATGACTTCGTTAGAATTGCTCGATTTGGTTCTTATCGCCGATCGAATGCGGTGGTTGTACAGTGCAGTGTGAATGAGTTAGAGTTCTGGCGAGTCGGGTTCACCGCAACAAAAAAAATAGGCAATGCTGTGGTGCGGAATCGCTGCAAACGCCGGCTGCGAGCAGCTGCCGCGGTGGTATTAAATGATATCGGAGCAGAAGGAGTTGACTACGTATTCATAGCTAGAAAATCCACATTCTATGTCTCCTGGAACCTTTTGCTGTACGAAGTTCAAAATTGCATTGAATTCTTAAACAGAAAAGTACAAAAATGCGATCACTAGTTATTTTCATCATCAGGTTTTATCAGCAAGCGCTGTCTCCATATCTAAGACACGGGTTTAAGTGTAAATTTCATCCCTCCTGCTCCCAATACGCACTGCTGGCCATAGAAAAATTCGGCTTATGGATCGGAATAGCAAAAGCGATGAAAAGAATTTTACGCTGCCACCCATTTTCCCATGGTGGAGTCGATTTCCCCTGAATCAGGGAGAAAATAATTCATGAAACATAATCCATTTGAATCACCTGGATGCGCAAAAAATATTTTTTCCCAAAAAAATCATTGATCAAGTTCATAATATGTTCGGATTCGTGCTGTATTGTGATGGCAAATCCTTTTTTGCACCTTAAAACCAGCGTTCTGCCGGATGATTTCCCACAGATAATTCTGTGAGGTGCAACAATTGAAGAATAGCTGTTTCCTACTATCCGACGCCAATCGGAAAAAATTGCAGCATATGGTGGCTTAGAAGAGATGTTATCCATAATTTTTGCTACAATATGACCGATGCTTCTGCCATCATTATCCGGAGATTCCAACTCCACAGCAACTGATGTGCCACCGGCAGAAACCGACAATTTGTTTGCACTCGATGAGGCTACCATGAATATTCCTTCTTCTCTTTTTGCGACCATCACCACTTTCCGCAGGCGATTGGTTAAGTATAAACCTACGATACAATTACCATCTAGGGAAACAAACAGTATTGCATATTTTTCATTTTTCTCAGTGCAGATTTTGTGGGATTGACCATTATGCAGTCGGCGCTTTTTTCCCACACACATACATCATCAACAGAATTCGCGGCGTAGATGAAATTTTTTTCTCCAAAAATCAAGACCAGAGCGTCCATTTTCGCCTTTGCTCTCAGGTTAACAATTCCATCGCTGGCGAACACTCCATCAAAAACACCTAGAAAATCTGCAATTTTGTTGGCGTATATTTCATCGCAAGCGGTTGTCAGGAATATTTTATGTCCGATTTTCTTTTTTTGTTGGATAAAATCCAGCAGCTCTCTATTATAATCCATGGCACTCGGATCCAACGCAACACTTTTGGCAAGCATATGCTTCAGATGAGCCCGTCCCCGCAGAAACCACAAAAACAATCGAAGCAAATTGCGAAAACCACCGGCAACACAGTATTTTTTGATGGCATAGATGGTAACATCACCCCGAATCAGGGTGCCATCCAAATCAATGCACATAGGCATCGGTTTTTCAGGATTAGCACAGCAGAACGTTGAAATTTTTTGATCGCAGTTACTCTGCATGGCTCCCCATCATAGAGAAAATAATTTTGAAACCTCTTTTGCAGTAAAAATTTTACGATTTCCTGGAAACATTCACCATTGCTGGCCGCAGAAGACGATCGTTATACATGTATCCGGATTGCAGCAGTTGTACGACGGACCCGGAAGCATAATCGCTGTTTTTCACTTCACACATGGCCTGATGTAACCCAGGATCAAACGTATCTCCAACGGCAACAGGAATTTCGCACACCCCATGTCGCCGCAGAACAGATGTCAATTCTCGAC
This sequence comes from Holosporaceae bacterium, assembly GCA_031267195.1. Lineage (GTDB taxonomy): Bacteria > Pseudomonadota > Alphaproteobacteria > UBA3830 > UBA3830 > BNWE01. The sequence continues at coordinate 2,637 of JAIRZO010000062.1, forward strand.
CGCACAAAGTAATGCCATCCACAAGAGCTGCCAGACTAGGATTTTCTTTTACCTCTTGCTCCAGAAGAACTATGGTATCCACAACTCGACGAAAATTATCTGCAACACCCAGTAGATCTCTGGCAAAGCTCCCATTGGCATATTTTGTGGCATCATTTTTCTCTCGTTCAAACCTTTTTCGAAGATTTTCTGCATCTGCAATTTTTTGCACAAGAAGCCTGCGCAAGTCACTAACCTCTGCGGTCAGCTGCTGAATTTGGTCAGCGGGTGCGGCAGCCGAGTCAGCGTTGTCGGCGGCAGCCTTATCTTCATCAAACGCATTTCCCTGCGCCTGTGCAGCAGGAATATTGTCATCAGAGACACATTCCCCACATCCTCCATCATTAACCACTTCGTCCATGATAATATCATCATCTTTGGTCATCATTTGTATTTTCCCACCTTTGTCGGACAGGGCGTGGACGCCGATTTTCATCCAAAGCCACCATCACAAACGTCCCACTAACGGCATGTATCTCGTCAGTTTTACCCTTACGCCTGATCATTACGTGTACACCAACCGTAATGGATGTATTGCCAATTCTATCTATTTCCGCATAAACAGAAACTTCATCACCCACGAAAATTGGAGCGTCAAAAACCACATTACTAATCGCTTTGGTAGCAATACTTCCACGAGCCA
>JAIRZO010000066.1 GCA_031267195.1 Holosporaceae bacterium
ATTTCCTGATCCACTTGTATCTTCACTATCGTTTGATATAGAAACCTTTTTTTGAAAATTTCAGACATTAGCCGAGCAATTCTTCTGAAGCCACAGCCTTCCAAATACAATTTCAGCGCTATCCTTTTCTCTTCATCTCCATACTTCTTCCTATTGTCTCTTCCAATTTGTACTCGGTTGCAAAATTTGCACCAAAATTTACACTCTTCCATAAAAACACCATATTCAATTAACAACAATAATATATTGTCACATATCTTCAGTCGTTAATCCCATCAGACCAATAGTTATTTTATATGCACTACACATATGCTATGCTGTCTCCGATTAGGGTTCATGTGTACATCATCGTTTAAATAGCAGCGGATGAATTGGTCAACGAAAAACACGACATGCCCGAATTTGGAGTTTTTAATGCGTCATGGTAATCCAATTATTTCTTTGCATAATGTTATGTTGCACTATGGTGATGGCACGCCGGTATTCAAAAATGTGTCACTGTCACTTCACGAAAATTCCTTTCACTTCCTCACCGGACCCAGTGGTTCCGGGAAAACATCATTGATGCGATTGTTGTATATGGGTACTAGGCCATCGTCCGGAACTCTAAAAATTTTTGATCGTGATGTTTCTGAAATTTCCTGCGATGAACTGTACCAGTTTCGCCAAAAAATAGGTGTAGTATTTCAGGACTATAACTTACTGAACCATCTGAATGTAATCGAAAATGTCGCTCTTCCTCTAAAAGTTAAGGGAGAAAGTGAGAAAAATCGAGAACAGCAGGCGAAGGAAATACTCGATTGGGTTGGACTAGGAAATTGCTTCAATGCGTATCCGGATGCTTTATCCGGAGGGCAGAAGCAAAGGGTTGCCATAGCACGTGCTGTCATCTGCCGTCCAAAAATTCTGCTGGCGGATGAGCCTACCGGCAACGTCGATGTGCAAATTGCCGATAAGCTCATGAATTTATTTTATGGCATGCACAAAATAGGAACCTGCGTCATAGTGGCAACCCACTACAGGCAGTTCGTCGATACGTTTCATTACGATGAATTGAGAATAGAGTCGCATAATGTCGTGGCTCATTAGCATGATAAAAATGCGGAAAAGTAACACATAATCTTGGGGAGATGTAAGTTAATGGATCTATCATCCGATTTTGATTTTAAAAGCGATAAATCAAACAAGATTGTGCCGTTTATCATTGGTTTTTTGATGTATTCGGTAGCAATTGCCGCCATGAGTTGTTTTTTTACCAAAAGCCTAACATCCGAATGGAGTAGATCCCTCAACGGACGTATGACAATTGAGTTTCAGTCAAATATAGATGGAGCTGATGGAAATCTCACCGAAAAACAAAAGGAAGATATTATCAAAGTCGCCAAGGAAACTCTCGGCATAAAATCCATAAAGCAATTGAAGGAGTCTGACATATTGCGGGTACTGGAACCATGGCTGAGTGGAACGTCGATTCCGGATGATTTTCCATTTCCCACAATTTTTGATGTGGAAGTGGATGAAAATGTGCGGATTGATCTTCTGCAACTGTCTGAAAAATTAGCAAAGATATCGCAGGGAGTGAAAATACATGACCATGCAAAGTGGTACATTCCCATCATGAAAATCAGCAATGGACTATCTACTTTTGCGATCCTACTTTCAATTCTGATTTTTGTGACGGTATGTGCTACCATTGTACTCATAACAGAAAAAATCCTTGGGGCACATGAGAATATTGTGAGAATTTTGCAACTTATCGGCGCCAATGATAATTATATAGCAATGCAGTTCAAGCAATATTATCTGCAGATATGTCGTAAATCATTTCTGCTGTCATTTGTGTTCTGTCTGCTAACAATAATGGCTACAACCTATGTGACATCTTCTGTTATTTTTAATATTAGTTCGATCAATTATTTACTGATAGCAGTGATTGTACACGTCGTTTCAGTTGGTTTAATAATGATTACTTCCCAAAAGACTGTTTTGTTTTTCCTCAACAATGACAAATTGATTGCCTAACGATGCTATTCATGTCAGACTGTGTCTGTGTATTATTTATTATTTGGATGAGTTAAATGTTAAAAAAGTGTTTTGATAAAAACATATATGAAGGAGCAAAATCATGGCCGTTTGAGGAAGCAAGAAAATTGTCGTCCCGCGAAAGCGTGTTGGCAAAAGGATATGCTTTGCTGGAAACCGGCTACGGACCATCTGGCCTGCCTCATATCGGCACATTCGGTGAGGTTGCCCGCACCACCTACGTGCGTCACGCCTTCGAGTGTTTATCCGGCATAAAGACGAAATTGTTTGCATTTTCTGATGATTTGGATGGACTGCGCAAGGTGCCGGACAACATCCCTAACCGGGATCTCGTTGCAAAATATATTGGATACCCTCTAACAAAAGTTCCGGATCCGTTTGGATGCCATGAAAGTTTTGGTCATCACAACAATAGCCGATTGCAGGAGTTTCTTGATTCATTTGGCTTTGAATATGAATTCCAAAGCTCCACCGAATGGTACACCAGTGGTCGTTTTAACGGTGTTCTGTTAAATGTGCTGAAGCATCAAGAGGAAATACTGGAAGTTATGCTGGCAAGCCTGCGGGAAGAAAGGGCTGCGACCTACAGTCCGTTTCTGCCGATTTCCCCAAAAACAGGGAAAGTTCTACAGGTAAGTATTGAAAAATATGATGTTGATGCCGGCACCGTATTGTTTAGGGATGAGGATGGAACCTTAACAGAACTACCGGTAACGGATGGCAACTGCAAAATGCAATGGAAGGTGGACTGGGCAGCTCGGTGGGTTGCCATAGGAGTGGACTACGAAATGGCTGGTAAAGATCTCATCGATTCCGTAAAACTATCATCGCAGATATGTAGGATTTTAGGAGCAACTCCACCGGATGGATTCAACTACGAATTGTTTTTGGATGAAGATGGAAAAAAGATTTCAAAGTCCAAAGGAAATGGCATAAGCATGGACGAATGGCTTCGCTATGCTCCTCCGGAAAGCCTGGCGAATTTCATGTTCGCATCTCCCCGCAGTGCAAAAAAATTGTACTTCAACGTAATTCCACGGCAGGTGGACGACTACATGACACATTTGAGAAATTTCACAACGCAGGAACCACAGAAACAGATCGATAATCCTGCGTGGCATATCAGCGGTGGTAATCCGCCCAAATGCGAGTCGGAGCTGTCATTTTCCATTCTACTCAATTTGGTTAGCGTCTGTAACAGCAATGATAGTGACATACTGTGGGGATTTATAAAAAAATACAACCCCAATGCCAGTCCAGAAACCATGCCATTCCTGGATAAGCTGCTACAGCATGCTATTAACTACTATGAGGATTTCGTTAAGACTCGCAAAATATTCTATTCTCCATCCGTCGATGAAAAGGTGGCGCTTGCAGACCTAATGGATAAACTGCAAACTTTGCAACAGAGCGGAAAAATCGTCGATGCCGCAGCTATTCAGAGCCTGGTGTTTGAAGTGGGGAAATGTCATAACTTTGCGGATCTGAAATCATGGTTTATGGTTCTCTACCGCCATTTGTTCGGGCAAGAAGATGGTCCACGTATGGGATCTTTCATAGCCCTGTACGGCATCGATGGTACTAATCAATTGATTCGGGATGCTTTGGCCAGATGAGTTGATGACATGGGTTTTGATTCCTTACGACAGTTGTTTTTTTTGGAATGGCTGGCAGGGCTCGGCATAGCGGACATAACCACTGACGAATCGTTAATGAAAACCGATCAATCCGCAAACGCGATTGTTACTAATCCAAAAACTCTGGAAGATCTGAGAAAAATTGTTGCCGGCATCGACGTATCATTCCGGGAATGTGCTCTGAACATGGTTTTTGGAGTGGGCAATCCACAGGCGGATATTCTTCTGTTGGGAGAAGCTCCAGGAGCGGAAGAAGACAGACAAGGCGTTCCGTTTGTGGGCCAGAGTGGACAACTGCTAGATAAAATGCTGGCGGCGATCAATCTCGATCGCTCCATTGTTTATATCACCAATATCATTCCCTGGCGTCCTCCTGGCAACAGAACTCCGACACTCCAGGAGGTCGCTTTGTTCCGTCCTTATGTGCTGCAGCACATAAGAATTGTGAACCCGAAGATTGTGGTTTGTCTCGGCAGCACCGCCACAAAAGCTCTGACCCAAATAAACCAAAGCCTGACCCAGTCCCGCGGCAAATGGATAAAAATCAGCGAACTGGATGCAGATATCATGGCGACTTTCCATCCGGCATATCTGCTGAGATCTCCATCACAAAAAAAAGAAGCGTGGCACGATTTTCTTAGTATTAGGGCCAGATATAGCGAAATTCAATCTCGTTTAGGGTAGATTCCCCGCAGCTTGCTGCGAATAAAAGACTAAAAGCGAAATCTACCCAATACCCCATAGCTTGCTGCGAGGTTGTTTATTTATCGAATTCTTTGATTTTCTGAAAGAAAAATATCCCGGAAAGATATATATTATTCTGGATCAAAGCGGGTATCATACCAGCGAAAAAACGCTCAAAGCTGCGAAGGAAAGAGACGTCGTGCTGCATTTTCTTCCTCCATACAGTCCAAATTTGAACCCCATAGAACGACTTTGGAAAGTGATGAATGAATATGTCAGAAACAATAGATATTTCAGGACTGTCAGAGAATTTAAACATGATATCATGGCATTTTTCTGGAATACTTGGAACTACATCGCAGAAAAAATGCGATCCAGAATCAATGATAATTTTCACATACTCAAAAAATCCAACTTCTTAGCGTGATGGAGTATATATCTTCTGGTATTCACACTGCCTGTGAGAGAAATGCAGGCTTCGCAACCAACATACTTACTTCATCTGTTCGCTAATAATTTTTTCTGCATTCGGCACATGCGCACCGATGTATTTCAGCAGATGATCCTTCAGTGAAAGGCTGCCATCCGCAGTAGATGCTTCCATCCGAATGGAAATGGCGTTTTGGGTATTGGAGGCTCTTAATATCCACCACCCATCGTCCGTCGTAACCCGAATGCCATCTATCTCTACCATAGAGACGTTGTCTTTCCGCATTTGCACCTTTAC
>JAIRZO010000024.1 GCA_031267195.1 Holosporaceae bacterium
CATTAGCTCCAGCCGGAAATATGACCCCGTCCGCAATAACAATGGCAGTGCGTGCGATTATTACGGCGGCCTTCGCTCCGGACGTTGCATCTTCCAGAATCACACCGACCGCAGTATCGCTGCCGTCCTCTTCTTCCGGATCAACGGAAACAATTTTCGCAAAACCGGTGGCGGCAACAATTCCGACAACGGTTCCCAGTTTCAGATTCTGTCCGGACGCGACGGTTACCGTCTCGCGACAATAATTTCTGTCGAGCTCCCAATTCAGCAGGTCGCCCAAATTTTTTCCCTCTTCAATAACAGCCATTTTTTATTCTCCTTTTTTGCTAGTTGATCTTGCTTTGGCCGATGCGATTACAGGATTTTCCTGCGCAGCTTCTTTGTGATAAACAGTACTCGTAATCTCATTTTGAGTACTTGCAATTGCCAGCAATTTTTCTTTCACCTGATCCGGCGAAAGATTTTGCTCAATGAACTCCGCCAATTTATTTTCGGCATGAGCCAGTTTGCAGAGCTTGGATATTTCCAAAATTTCTGCTTTGTATAGATCGATGTCTTCCGTCATTTGGTTTCCTCCTGTTATTACTGATAGACACTTGTTGAAATTTGCGACCTCGTCCGCCAGGCCAAGCGAAAGAGCGTCCGCGCCAAAATACAACGCGGCCTGAGTCGCTTTGATTTGAGCCGACGAGATGTTTCTGTTTTTTGAAACTGTTTCCACAAACATTTTGTAGAGACGATCCACTTCTTTTTGCAGATCGGCTGTTGCATTTTCTGATAATGGCTCATGCGGAGACAAATCATTTTTTCTGTCGCCTGCAAAAATCGTCGTGTACTTGATCCCTTCTTTTTTATCGAATTCGCTGATATCTAGGTGCGTGGCAATAACGCCTATGCTGCCGACTCCGGAAGTGCGATTCACAAAAATTTTCGATGCAGCAGAAGCTATCGCATATGCCGCAGAAAAAGCGTGATCGTTTGCGATGGCGTAAATTGGTTTCGTCTCTCGCGATCCATAAATAAAGTCGACCAAATCAAAAAGCCCGCTGACTTCTCCGCCCGGACTATCGATATCCAGTAAAATCGATTTCACCTCCGGGTCTTCAAGAGCAACTCCGACCGCATCTCCAATATCTTCATAGGAGGTCATTTCGAAAAACGAACTGAAAAAACTCGCGCTCTTCGTAAGCAATCCGTGAATCGGAATTATTGCCACACCATCATATTTAACACTGATCTCTTTTTCGTCTGTCGCGAACCACTCAATTCCTGCAATGGTTTCCAGCGACTGCGGCGCAATCATCAGTGGTTTATTCAGTAATTTCTGTATCATCCGTCCTCTCATTTTGTGGATTGGAATCAAAAACCAATCCCATTTCTTTTTCCCGCTGCCTCTCTTTTTGAATCTCGTCGTCGATTTCCTCGATATCGTAGCCAAATTCTGAAATGACTTCGGTGCGGGATTTGAATCCTGCTTTTACGGCGTTTAACTGACTGACAACTTCTTTCTGCGGATCGACCCAGGCGAATCCGGGAGGAATCCATTTAACCAAAGAAAAAGATGGATCGTTCGGAATTTTTACTGCATCAGATAAAATCGCCAGCTCCAGCCATCTGCTCCAAACAGGTCTGCAAAGCTGAAATACAATCAAATTATGCTGCAGCATTCCGCATTTTCTTCGAAACTCCACCAATCCGGCTCTGATGGACGAGTAATTCACGGACGAAAGATCTCCGGTCAACATCTCATAGCTTATACCGAGACCAACCGCCGTCGCCCGCAATTGCTGCTTGATAAATGCCTCATAAGTACCGCCAACATCTGCAGGAGAGGAGAATTTAACATCTTCCCCCGGATCCAGAAATTGCATCGTGCCCGGCTCTAAACCTGCAAAAGCTGTTCCGCCGGTGTTGGCTGCGCTTTCTCCAAACATTTCTGATTCCGGATCCAGACGCGTTACGAAACCCGCAAACATTGCCGCCGTCTTCTTGCGCACCAGTTCCGCATCTTCGTATTGGTCGAGTTCGTGAAGTTTCAAAAGAACATTCGACAACCACGGCTCACCGCGAATTTGACCGGGACGTAACGGCTTGTAAATATGCAAAATTTCTTTTGCAGGTATCCTCACGGAACCAATGTTGAGATTGGCGAGCAGCGAACTCTCGCCCGGATGCTCTTTATATAAGTAATACGCTACGCGTTTTCCGTGTTTATCAAATTCGATTCCGCTTCTGATGATGTTCCCATTTTGCAGTGCACCCTCTTTTGATGAATCCAGATGTTCCGACTCCAGAATTTGAAGCTTTAGTGGAATTGTCGCGTTGTTTTTGTCGATTTTCAATCTGACGAAACACTCGCCGCTTTCAATAACGCTCCGCAACACCAATGCTTGCAGACCATAAAAATCGCAAAGACCCGCAGCATCGGCTTCGTCCGTCCAGTTCAGCCACAGTTCCTGAATTTTTTTCCGAAATTCAGAGTCTTTCGCCTTTGATTGCGGTTTGATTCCCGTTCCAATACAATTACTTACAATCGAATCGACAGCATTTGCCGCATAGGGATTTTTCCTTACCAAATCATGCGATCGCGTCCGCAACGTACATAAACTCGAGGCCAGAAGCGTGTTAATCGACGAACTCGACGGATACCAATTGCCCAATCGCTTCCCATGCCCGGCTCCGTCGTAGGGTGCAGATGCTTTCTTTTTGAAGAGATTTGCGATGGATCTGAACAAATTCATTAAATCCCCTTTGAAGTCATAAAAACAATTCGACGCTTATTAAGTTTTTCAGTATCTTCCATGCCGGACTTGATGCGATTGCGTAATTTTAGCAACTCATCGAGAGTAATGTTTGCATACTGCACGCGAGTATCTCCGTAGCTCACTCCCACAATCCGTCGCCCGGACTGCATGTCGGCAATCGCCTTTTCTATCGCCTCGAGATTTTCTCTGTTGTACATGAACTAACCTCAAACCACGTCCGTCATATATGTATATTCAGCGTTTGATCGAAAAGTGTTCAAAAAATTTTTATTTTTTTTAAAACCAAAGAAAAAAGCGCGAATCGATGATGGCGGCACGGATTTACGCCTTTAAATTCTAGATTCTGTCGTCATGAGATTTTCAACCAAAGCATGATGCATCTAATTTGAACTGCGGCGAGGAATGATTTGAAGTTTTTAGCGTATCTAGTGGCGATACCTCTCCAATCTTTCAATCGCAGGAAGGTATTTTCTATGATATGTCTCAGCTTGTATAAATCCACATCATAGGGTCTCTGAACTTTTCTGTTTTTTCTCGGAGGAATAACCGGCTCCATATCCGACCGCACCGTCAACCATGGACAGAATTGTCTTTTCGCCAATGTCCTGATGCATAAGATGAAACTTCGGCAGAACAATTTCAGGCAGACGAATTTGTGCCAGTTGCTCCGACAATTCCCGCTTTTTCCTGTCAATGGCCGTCAGCTTTTTTCCTTGAGATTTTTCCGCTTTCATTCCTTTCAGATCGCCGACGCTTTTCATCCATCTTCCGGTTTCAACCTTTTTTCTGCCGGAAGCTTCGCTTTTGGCAACGCGCTCCTGCTCTTTCATCAGTTTTTTGTGCATGGATTTTTTCTCGCGATCCAGCAGATCCATCTCGTGTAGAAGCGATTGCCGCTTGCGCCGCACTTCATCCAGGTAATCGTCATAGTTTCCGCGGAAAATTGTGATTTTTCTGTCGTCGATGTGCCACAGAATATCGATACAACCGCGCAGCACCTCTCTATCATGGGTTACGACGATCAAAGTGCCGCAGTAGGACTGCATCAGGCGCAGCAAACTTTTGCGATTGTGTTGATCCAGATGATTTGTCGGCTCGTCCAACAGTAGCATTGACGGATTTTTACTCAGCGCGCCCGATAGAGCTTTGTTAAATCGCTCACCTCCGCTGAGCGAATCGAAATCGTCGATGATTTGCGAAACAATCGCCATTGAAACGTCAGGATTATTCTCAACGATCATCCTCAGCAGCGACGATTTTCCGCTTCCATTTCTGCCGATGATCCCGATGCGATCTCCAAATAAAATCTGCGCAGAAAAATTCTCAAAACATGCTTTATGCGAAAAAGATAAACCGAAACTTTCTACAAAAACTGGACTGTGCATAACTCTCTCTTAAATTAATTTCTACGGAACAAACCTGAAATTTTAAGCCCGCAGGCTGGGCAATTTAAGCGAGAATTTTCATGATACCGACGCACTCCAATTTAATACAAGTGCGATTGTAGGCTATGTAGACTGATTAATCAAGCGTATTTGACGACTTGCTGCGAAGCTTTTGCTGCATAGCATGTGTTACGATTATAAAAATCATTGATTTTCTTTCCATCTTATCGTTTTCTCTCCACATTCCTGGCAATCGGGAAATTAGTTACTGGGTTAAAAAAAGGAATGAAAAACATTCTTATGCCGTTAAAGGAAAAAATTTTGCTGCGAAAAAGGTCGATTATCGAAACTATTTTTGGGTATATGAAGAATACTTTAATGCTTGAACATTCGCGACACAGGTCTCCAAAAAATTTTCTTATCCACATACTCTCGACGATCATAGCCTATCAATTGGCTCCAAAAAAATCTTCTATTTCACCTCTTTTTACGGAAATTACAATGCGTTAGCTAATCCATAGTTCGCGTTAAAATAAGTCCGTCCCTCACAATATTCGGATATCGACAACTCACTTGTGGATTAGCGATCCTGCCACCGCATCCTGTTGCCGTCTACTTTTCCGGCATCATTTTTATGGCTCCACAGGGACATTCAACCGCACAGATGCCGCATCCTTTGCAGTAGTCGTGATTCACCTTCAGGGATCCATCCAGTAATTTTTGTATGGCATTTTCAGGACAATAGACGTAGCAGTTATTGCAATGGTGGCAATTGCCGCAGGAAAAGCAGCGCGAGGCTTCTGTCACAATTTCATCTCCTGTCAATGCTATTGTTCTTTCTTCCATGGAAATGGAAGAAATCGGAGGTAAGGTAAGCCTTGGGCTACTGAAATAATAGCTGGTATTGAGTTTTTTAAAATTTATAACGTCCGGTTTTGATTTTTGTTCCACTTCTTTTCCATTTAAGTAGGCATCGATGTACTGAGCGCCTTTCTTACCGTGAGCAATGGCAACGGTTGCCGTTCTCTTGGTGGAAGTAGCATCTCCTCCGGCAAAAATTCCTTTTGCCCCCGTCATCATGTATTCATCAGTTTCAATGATTCCGCCATCGGTTACGACGATACCCTCGATGTTTCTGACGACAGAGTCATCCATAAATTGTCCTACGGCCAATATTACCGAATCCGCAATCAGAGTTTCTTCTTCACCAGATTTAGACAAAATGCCGCTTTCTTCATCATAATTCATTTTATCTATCAAAACTTCTCTGTGATCTATGACTCTGATGGTTCTGAGACATAGGATTTTAATGCCTTCGGAAAGTGCTTCGTGAATTTCTGTCTCGTGAGCTGGCATGCTGCTCAATGTCTTGCGATACACGATATTGACTTTTTCAGCCCCCAGCCGCAGCGCCATGCGTGCCGCATCTATGGCGGTATTCCCTCCACCGTAAACAATCACATTTTTTTCAAATTTTACGGAGTGTGACTGCTCATTGGTCAGTTTTTTAAACAAATCCACCGCATCGATGACGGAAGAACCGGATTTCACTTCCATATCCGGTTTAATAGCTTTCGATGCACCTATGCAAACATAGATAGCATCAAATTTGTTGATTTCGCTTCCGAGATCACTAACGCGACTGTTGCAGGAAATTTTTACTCCCAAGTCTGTTATGCGGCGAATTTCTGCATCAATGATACTGCCCGGCAGACGAAATCTCGGTACCCCGTATCTCATCATGCCACCGGTTAGCGCACGAGCTTCTTTTATTTCAACCTCATGTCCAAATTTCCTAAGAAAATACGCCGCAGCCAGACCGCTGGGCCCGGATCCCACCACAAGTACCTTCTTCCCGGTTGCCGGAACAACGTTTTCAAATTTCCAGCCATGGGAAATCGCCATATCACCCACTGCTCTCTCCAATATATTGATGCTAACCGCTTCATCGAAATGCGATCGATTGCACACTTTTTCACAGGTGTGATAGCAGATGCGTCCCATAATCGCCGGGAAAGGATTATTTTGGACAATCACATTCCAGGCCTGTCGGAAATTTCCACTCCGCGCAAATGATAGCCACCGCTGTACATTCTCCCCAGTCGGACATACGGCATTGCAGGGTGGCATAAGATTGATGTAGCGAGGACACATGGTGCGCCAGGAACCGGTTTTATTCCTCGGGCTTGTTGTAGCTGACAGCACCGTAGCAAAAGGACAGTTATTATCCATGAGTATTTTCTCCCATTAGCTGGTATTCTTTGATGTTTTCATCAGCTAGTTTTTGCATATGAGCAATGACATTCGGAGCGGCATTTTTACCGAACAAATGTGCAAATCTCCTTTGCGGCTTCAGATACTCTTCCACCGGCACAATGTTACTAATGGTAAAGGATGTCCTCACCACTCCATCCTTCGCCTCAAACAACGGGAACAAACCGCAATCAACAGCTAATCGCGCTATCTTGATGGTATCCGAAGGTTGGATTCCCCACCCAAGTGGGCAGGGCACATGCACATGGATGTATCTGGATCCTCGAATACCAATGGCAGTCGCTACTTTTTGTTCCAAATCAAACAAGTGTGCAATGCTGGCAGTGGCGACGTAGGGAATATTATGTGCGATTGCTATTTTCGGCAGATTTTTGCCGGTTTTTGCATCGTTTCCCATATAGGAACCGATCGGAAGTGTCGTGGCTGTTCTGGCCAACGGTGGAGTGGAACTGGATCTCTGCACTCCAGTATTCATATAAGCCTGATTATCGTAGCAGACATACAGCACATCGTCGTTCCGATCAAACATGCCCGATAGCGCTCCCATTCCAATGTCCGTAGTTGCTCCATCTCCCCCCTGAGCAATAACTCGTATTTTCGTTTTACCGGAAACCCGCATTGCTGAAGCAACTCCACTGGCCACCGATGGCGCATTGGCAAACAGCGAATGCAACCATGGAATATTCCAGGCATTTTCAGGATATACACAGGAAAACACCTCCAAACACCCGGTAGCATTAACAACAACTATGTTGCCATTCGTGGCATTGTACGCGGCATCAAGCACACAACGGGCAGCCAGTGCCTCTCCGCATCCCTGACAGGCCCTGTGTCCACTCATCAATGTATTTCTTCGATCTGTCCGGGACTGCACACAATTCGCATTATCTGTACTTGTTTTTTTTCTCGTAGAATAGGACACGCTTACTCCTCTGGCTTTTTTATAGAACTTGTTCTTTCTTCCTCTAGCCCTTCAGTTATTAGTGCAGCAATCACCTGCAAAAGAGCATTTCTTTTTCACCAATCCATCATTTAAACCCAAAAATTTAGTGTCCCGTTGATGGTTTTCTAACAGACAATCGAAGAGCATGGATTTTGTTATTGGCTTGCCACCCAATCCTGCTATTATCGAAATAACCGGTACATTCGTTCTGAGAAGACTTAGCTTTATTTCCTGTGCCAATATGCCGCCAATGCCGACGGCAAACGCCTTTTCCACCACAAAAACTTTTTTAGCGCTTTTAAGGATTTCCCGGATTGCATCTTGCGGAAATGGTCTATAGCTGATCAACGTCAGCACCCCAAATTTATTACCGTGTTTGCAATTAATATCATCCACCACATCACGGATAGTGCCGGCAACGGAGCCCATAGTTACAACAATAGTTTCCACATCTTGTGCGTTGTATTTGTGGAAAAGACCACTGGAATTGCCACCAAATTTATCAGAGAACTTATCTCTAACCTGCTCAATGACACTGATGGATTTTTGCTGTTTCAGATGAGCCATATATCTTACTTCCATGAAATACTCCGGAGGAACCATAGCACCAATGGCGAGCGGAGTTACCGGATCCATGGTTATGTGCTGTTTGTAGGTCGGTAAAAATTCATCCACCTCTTTTTGATCAGGAATATTTACACGCTCGAAAGCATGAGTTAATATAAAGCCATCCACACATACCATCACCGGACATTTCACTGTTTCAGCTATCCTGAATGCTTGGATGTGTAGATTAACCGCTTCCTGATTGCTTTCGGCGAAAAGCATGATCCAGCCGGCATCTCGCACCGCCATGGCGTCCGAATGATCGTTCCAGATATTTATGGGAGAACCGATGGCCCGATTGCCGATGGTCATTACGATGGGCAAATCCAAACCAGATGCATTGTATACCGCCTCCACCATGTGCAGTAATCCCTGACTGGAAGTAGCAGTATAGCTCCTAACTCCCGCTGCCTGAGAACCTATGGTGGCACTGATGGCTGCCATTTCGGATTCAACATTCAGGTATTCGCAGTTTTGCAATTCACCGCTTCTTACGATTTCTCCAAGCTCTTCCACAATGTGTGTTTGGGGTGTAATTGGATAGGCGCAAATTAAATTTGGACGACAGAGAGCCACCGCTTTCGCTATTGCCCGAGATCCCTCCAACTGATGCAACATTATTTCCTCCAAATTTCCTTGATTGACCAACACAGGCCACTCTTTGCGCTGCCATACCTATACTGCAGCAGTGGATTTCGTTTCCTCATAGGCATTGCGAGCAGCAGCAATGTTTTTTTCTGCTATGGCCTTTGGAAATTGCATATCAATCGCTTTCACAACGGATTCAATGTTCACAATACCAGTAAAGGCCGCAAAACTACCCAGAAGAACCGCATTTGGCAAGGGCCTGCCGATGTGGGCCATGGCGATCGCCGTAGCATTAATGCACTTTATGGTTACAAGCTTTATGCCGAGAGCTGCCGCAATGTTGGTTGAGGAATTTATCAACGCACTGCCATTATTTACGAGACCCTGAAATACATTTTCGGATTCAATAACTGTACTGTCCTGAATAATGATCGCATCTGGCTCCATTATTGGCTCCCGTAGGCGAATTTCCTGCGAAGAGACGCGACAGAACGCCATTACTGGAGCTCCCATTCTTTCAGAGCCAAAGCTGGGGAATCCCTGAGCGTGCTTCCCTTCGAGAAATGCAGCAACCGACAACAGCTCAGCTGCCGTAACGACACCCTGCCCTCCTCTTCCGTGAATTCTTACCTGAAACATCCGATCTCCAGCAAACACAAAAAAACCATAGAGGACTTTATTATACCACAATGCGACTACATATGAATAAAAAAATTCAAAACCTGCGCAGCAAATGCAAATTATGAACTAAAGAAGGATGCTGTCTATTAATTATATACTCATTCAAGATGAGACTCCGGACTTGGTTCCGATGAAATTGGTGAATTTTAGATTAAGAATTATTGACAGCCTTTGAGCCTGCTCACATCTGACAAGCTCCCCAGCTCCGCCGGGACGTTATGACTCACTGAAATTATCTAATAAATTATCTAGGCAGTGTTTACAAACCAGCCTTTTTGCACTGATTTTTGAGGTTATGAATGGCTTTTACATCAAGCTGTTCAAAAACTAAAAATTCAATAAAATATTGGGTGGTTTGTGAACAGTCCCTAAATCTACTTTGTTCATCCAAATCTCCATCACTCTAAACTCATATGGAGATCTTCTCTTATCTTCTATTTTTTTAAACCTTTTTCGTGAGGTGGCCCTGCATATTAAGCGGTGTTCATTTTGAATATGATCCACTAATAATGAAAAATGACAAAGAGAATCAAGAAATTCTCCAATCAATAGCAGATTCTATTGTAGGAACGCTGAAAACAAGGGATCGTTTTACACATTTGCTGTTTAGTAATCTTTAATGGATTTTCTGCAAACATATCCGACTGTAATGAGGCAGATGATGGCGCTGAGGGACATGTATAATCCCGGACCGGCTAGCAAGCCCATATGTCCCACCAGAAATTCGTTTATCATCAGCGTTGTTCCGCCAAATATCGCCGTACTTATGGACCAAGCCAAGCTGCTGCCGCTGTATTTGGTGCCAGTTTTGAATTGCCTCAGCAATATTGTAAACGCCGTGGCTGATACGAGGGCATCCAAAATACCGTAAACTATCTGTCCGAATATGGCGTAGGCGAAGTTGCCACTGGCGGCCGTGTACATTATAAATGGACTCAGGATCAACGCCAAAAACAATCCTCCAAAACATATTTTATATCCATTGAATTTATCAGCCCAGCAGGCGAAAACGGGGATCAGTATGGTGTTCAGCACGATGCCGACGGTGATCGCCGTAGCGGCCCGCTCCGCCGGCAGACCTCCGATACTCACCGCTATGGTTCTGTAGTATATGTTTCCGGTGTAGACAAAAACCGACACAAATATGGAAAATGCTGCCGTACAGGCTAATCCAGCTTTGTTGTGACGCCATGCGGCTACCAGCGGAACGTCAAACAACTCGTTATTTTCTTTGGCTTTGCAAAAATCATTCGTTTCTTTTATGTCGCGGCGCAGATATATGGCCGTTAGGGCAATGACAGCGCTTAGCAGAAAAGGCACTCTCCAGAGAAAATCGTTGTTGAAAAATGATACGACGATGGCGGCCACACTTCCCAGAGCCATGCCGGCGGAAGCAGCAAACGAGGTCCAGGAGCCAGCCAAAAAAGGCCGCTGTTTGTCATATTCCGTGAGCAGCACAGTTGCTCCGTTAAATTCCCCGCCGACGGCCACTCCCTGCAGCATTCGGAAGATGATCAGCAGAATGGAAGAAACACCACCGATGGAATCATAGGTCGGCAATGTTCCTATGCCGCAGGTTGCCAAGGCCATCAGCAAAAGCGAGATTATCATGGGAGTCTTTCGGCCATATTTATCCCCCATATGTCCGAAAACGATAGCTCCGATGGGACGCATGATGTAGCTGGCAGCGAAGACTCCATAGATCTTTAACCGGGCAAAAGTAGCATCATCAACTGGAAAGAACAGCCGCGACAGGTGGTCCGCCATGTAGGCAAAAAACGTGAACTCCGCCCATTCCAGCAGAGTGCCGAAACTTACGATAACAACACTTTTTTTCGAATTCATGATAATTTTCCTTGTTACAATGTGGGATTTTCTATCTTAAGATTTAATTTAGCGAATAGTCTTCCGTCAGCATTATCTTTTATGTTATCAACAGTCAATAATTTTTCTCCAGAAAACAATGCGTTAGCTCCTGCGAATATGCACAGAGCCTGGGTCGATTCTGAGAGTGTATTACGTCCGGCAGCAATTTTCACATAGGACTTCGGCATGAGGATTCTTGCCAATGCAATCATTCTCACAAAATCAAAATCATCAATGGAAGAAGAATCATCCACACGTGTTCCAGGAATTTTCACCAATTTATTGATAGGAACACAGCGTGGAGGCGTTGGAAGATTTGCGAGAAGCACCAACATCTTAATTCGATCTTCGTTAGTTTCACCCATGCCAACGATTCCGCCGGAGCACACATTGATGCCTGCATTCTGCACAATTTCTATGGTTTTCAGGCGATCATCGATGGTTCTGGTGGAGACGATGTTGCCATAAAATTCCGGAGACGTGTCCACATTGTGATTGTAATAATCTAATCCGGATTTCTTTAATTTTTGCGCCTGCTTTTCCGTTATGAATCCGGCTGTAACACAAGTTTCCAGACCAAGAGCCTTCACCATCTCCACCATTTCGCATATTCTGTCAAATTCGTTGTCGGATGATGGACAGCGGCCGGAAATGCTCATGCAGAAGCGACTAGCTCCGCACTCCTTTGCCTTTTTTGCGGTATTTATAACTACATCAAGATCCAACATTGGCTGCTTCGGCATCTTCGTGCCATTACGAACAGATTGGGCGCAGTAGGCGCAATCCTCCGAGCATCCACCAGTCTTCAGGCTGAGAATATCGCTGATCTGCACCGACTGCTCATCGAAATTTTGTATATGAATTTCATGAGCTGTTCTTAGTAATTTAAAAAACAGACCTTTGAAAATGTTCAATGCTTCTTCAAATGTATGTTTCATAACAATCCCTACAGATGTTTGTTAATCACATCGTAGGTTCTTAGCAGATCATCACTACTCACGCAATATGGCAGAAACAGATAAATCGTATTTCCCAGTGGTCGAATGAATATTCCATTTTCCCAAGCTTTATCTATGAGGAGCAATTTTTCCTTGGGTGAAAGGTCTCCAAATCATTTTATTATCTCCAAAATTTCCTGTGGCATGGCGGTGGTTCGCAAAATCTTGTCCACATCATCGCTGTGCTGAATTAATGCATCGGTCTTTGCATTTTTAATGTTTTTTGCAAACATCTTTCCATTGCGTTTCAGCTATCCAAAAACTGCAGTAACTTTTAAATAACGCTAGCATCATATAATAGAGTTCCTTTGAAACGAAAAAATGGTTACTAACCATCAGCTGTTCTACACAGCAAAAACAGGCTCCTACAAAATGATTCTTATCTCATTCAACGTTAATGGACTACGTGCAGCAATTGCCAGTGGATTGGTTGAATTTTTCGATAAATTACAAGCTGATATTATTTTGTTGCAGGAGACAAAGGTGGATGTTCCTGTCGATTTATCGCCTCTAAAATACCAATCAGTGTGGCATTTTTCGAAGCGAAAAGGGTACTCCGGCACCGTTGTTTTGTTTAAAAACAAGCCTATCGATATCCAGTATGGTTTTAATAATAATGTAGAAATCAACGATGAAGGACGAATCATAACGCTCGAATATCCATTATTTTTTATCGTTAATGTGTATGTGCCAAACTCACAAGGCACTCTTGATCGTTGGTATTATCGTCTTGATTGGGATACTGCGCTGTATAGGCATTTATCCGATTTATGCGCTAGAAAACCAGTAATTATCGGTGGTGATTTCAACATTGCGCACAATTACATAGATATTTATCCGGAAAATACAAAAAATATCCAGAACAGAGCAGGATTCCGGGAAGAAGAGCGCTGTGGATTTGACAACCTATTGGAGCTTGGGTTCATTGACACATTTCGTTTTATGCATTCGCATGAATGCGGATCCTATACTTGGTGGTCCGAAAAAAACGAAAATCGCAAATACAACCGCGGTCGACGC
>JAIRZO010000027.1 GCA_031267195.1 Holosporaceae bacterium
ATTTCCGAAATAAAGCAATTTCCCATCCTTAATCAGGATGAGGAATATGAGTTGGCATTGAAGTGGAAGGAAAATGGCGATCGGCAAGCCATGGACACAATGGTCAAGAGTCATCTACGCCTGGTATATAAAATCGCCAGTGGTTATTCTGGATACGGATTGGCAAAGGAAGATCTAATAGCTGAAGGGCATGTGGGAATTATGCATGCGCTGCAGCATTTTGATCCATCCATAGGGTATCGGTTTTCCACCTATGCTGCCTGGTGGATAAAAGCAAAGATTAAGGAATTTGTGTACAATGCCTGGTCGATAGTGAAATTGGGAGGCGGGAAAAACAATCGCAAACTGTTTTTTGGCCTAAGAAAACAAAAAAAAGCATTGGGAATTGACAAACTTTCTGACCAGGAGGATATCCAAAAAATTGCTGATACCATGCAGGTATCCAAAGAAGAAGTAATGATCTCAGAAACCAGATTTGCTAGCCGAGATTATTCTTCCAATACGGCGATGGGGAAAGATAGTAATGTATCGTTTCAGGATTTTCTCGTCGATACAAAAGCATCTCCGGAAGAAATTGCTCTGCATAAGCAGGAATATGAATACCGCAAAAAGGTACTCCACGATGCTCTGACTAGATTGTCCAAAAGGGAATACGACATCATTTGTGCATACCGACTACACAATCCAACAAAAACCCTGAAGGAAATCGGTAAAGAACACAATATTTCCGCAGAGCGAGTTCGTCAGATAGAAATGGCTGCCTTCTTGAAGATCCAAAAGTATGCAAGATCCGTAGAATGGACAAAGCAACACAGGAAAACGTTCACGAAAATCGCGTGTTACTTCTTGAATGTTGCTGTTTTGTAGAAGAAGCTGTTTCGATCAGTATTTTTTTTCATGGCAATTACCAGCAGGACTATGGTTCCGGTGAAGAACTTTAGATCCGACGGTGCAAGGCCGAAGGACAAAGCCATCCCCTGAATTTGCTGATATACCAGAGCACCCAGCAGCGGTGCCGCCAATTGCCGGTTTAGTGTAGCATTGCCGATTATGGCTTCGCCGACCATTAGGCTGGCAAGTCCGTGAATCAGAATCCCGATTCTCATACCGACGTCCATGTAATTTTGTATTTGAACCATCAAGCTTCCGGCGAGTCCAAACAACGCTCCGGCAAGGAATAACCCAAAAATCGTATATTTTTTGATGCTAATTCCCTGGAGTTTTGCGAGATGCGGATTTAGCCCTACAGCCCGAAACCTCAATCCAAAATCAGTGCGCAGAAACACGGCAAATGGAATCAGGCAGCAAAACAAAATCATCACAATCAGCAACATATTGACACAGATATCTTGGCCCAATAATCCGGAACAGTTAAAAAGCGCAATATTTGGTTTGCCCATGATGCGCAGATTTACACTGTAGGCCATGGCACTGATGATTATTCCCGCCAACATTGAGTTAACCCGCAGTTTTAAGTGGATCAGTGCTGTGCAAACTCCCATAATTCCGGCGCAGATCATGGCCAGAGGAATTGCCGCCACCGGAGACATCCCGGATAACATAACCATGGCTCCGACGGCTCCCCCCAGCGGGTAGGCGCCGTCAGCTGTCAGGTCAGCAAAGTCCAAAAAACGGAACGGTATCATGATTCCACAGGCAATAATTGCCAGGATAAGCCCCTGCTGCAGGCCATTGAGAATGAGATCAATTGACATTTTTCTCCCCTTTCCCCTCTAAGCTTTGATCCTCAAACTTGTGAAACATCTCCAGTAGAGATGATAGTTTCAGACCGGATTTTTCGTGCCCTTTTACATCAACAACCATGCGGCCACAATGCATCATTATCAGACGATTACCATATTTCAATGCGTCTTCCATGTTATGGGTGATCATGAGCGTCGTAAGCTGGAGTTCGCGAACAGACTGTGCTGTATATTCCATCAGCATCTTTTGCATCTTGGGATCCAGGGCCGACGTGTGTGCGTCCAGCAGCAGACTTGTTTTGCCGGAGTTCATTGCCATCAGTGTAGCAACGGCCTGACGCTGACCGCCAGATAAAATGCCCAGCGGCTGATCAATGAACTTTTCCAGACCGATATTCAGAGACCTGACTTTATCGATGGCGTCGTTTATATGGCGTCGATAGAAGACCAAGCGCGGTGTTTTCATTCGACTCAGGGCAATATTTTCCAGCATGGTCATTGCTGGAACGGTGCCTTTATTCACATCCTGCACAACCTGAGACACCTCTCCGTTGCGTCTGATTTCTCCGGAATCGGCATAATATTCTCCGCTAATGATTTTTAGCAGCGTGGATTTTCCAGATCCGTTGGCTCCTATGATCGTACAGAATTCTCCCTCGCCCACCGAAAGATTTACGTCCTTCAAAACCGGCTCAAAAATTCCAGAGAAAGATTTGGTAACATTTTTTATGTGTAGCATGTTTATCTCACTCCACCACCGTTGCGTTTCCGGGAATTTTTACGTTAAATTTTTTAGCCAATTTTCTGTTTACGAAACATTTGTGATCTTCAAGTTTCGGGAAAAATGGCGCTAAATCTTTTACCAAGGAACCGTTCAGTAGTTTTGCAACGAGTTTTCCGGCATTTCGCCCGACCGATTCATAGTTTACGCCGAAACTTGCCAAGGCAAGGCCATCCCGCACCGATTGTTCCTCTATATTGAAGACGGGGATGTTCATTTTTCCAGCTTCACCGGAAATGACCGCCAGCGCGGACTGTAAACCGCTGGCGCCAACATAAATCAGATCCACTTTTCCTTTTAATTCCTGTATGTGAACAGGAACATCCCGCATTTGATCCACTGGAATGGTTATCAGAGTCATTCCCGCTGCTTTTGTCTCTTGTTGCATTTTTTTTATCAACGCTGCATCGTTGCAGTCGGAAGTTGCATATAGCATTCCGATCGTTTTCGCCTGCGGTAGTATCGATCGAACTAGCGTTAAGAGAGCACTCAAGCTTTGCATGTCCGAACTGCCGGTAATATTGTCAACGGATTCTGTGGGAACATTTATCAGCTTCGCATCCACGGGATCCGTAATTGCACCGTAAACCAATGGAATGTCGCGGATTTTTCCCTTCGCAAACTGAGCGATAGGAGTTGATATCACCACCATAACCTTTGGTTTGTGATTTTTCAGGTTCATCACAGATTGAGATATCAACGTGTGATCAAAGGCTATGTCGGCAATTTCGTAGCGGACATTTTTGTTTTCCACATAACCGCTCTCCAACAATTCTTTTTTGATTCCCGTAACCGTGGCTAGCAGCGGAGGAATTTGGCCATAATTAACTATGGCCACTAGAGGTGTCCCTTCTTGTTTTTCGCTACGGCATCCCACAAGAAGTACGGCTGCCACAGTTGCTGCAATGGATAAACCTTTTTTCATGTTCTTTTTCTCCTAATCTTTAACATTTTTCGAATCTCAACGAATACTCCTCCCCTTTTAGGGGAGACGAACTATTACTAAATTGCTATGCTAAAAAAGATGTATTCTGGCCTAGTGGCCAAAAAAACAAAAGGAAAAAAGATAACGAGAAGACGTTGGGATAAAACTCGAGTTTTTTCCATGATTCATTCTCAAGTTGTCGACCATCTGCAGCATTTTTAAATCCCATTATACGCTCACTCTCATCATGTATGATACGTGACTAGCATAGCAATTGTCAAGTTTTTTCGAAATTTATTTTACTCTACTACGATGACGTTTTTCGGAACGCAAATTCCAAATTTTTCTACCTGCTTTTTATTCACAACGCATAAGTGATCTGCCAATTGAGGATAAACGGGATCCAGCGTTTTTATGTCGGCTCCTTTGAGCAGTTTTACCACAAGCTTTCCAGCGTTTTGTCCGATGGATTCATAGTTCACTCCGAAACTCGCCAGGGCAAAGCCATTTCGCACCGATTGATCCTCGGAGTCGAAAACCGGAATGCTCATTTTCTGCGCTTCCTGAGCAATGGTAGGCATCGCGGCATGAAGTCCGCTTGCTCCTACATAGATGAAATCAACCTTTCCATTGAATTCCTGCATGCGAACAGCAATGTCCCGCACATGATCCACCGGAACTGCTACCACCGAAAGACAAAATCTATTCGCCGCTTCTTTCATCATATTCAGCAAAGTCGCATCGTTACTATCGGACGTCAGACATAGAATTCCCACTGTCTTCGCCTTTGGCAGAACTGTTTTTGCAAAATTCAGAAGCACGTCCAAATTCTGCATATCTGAACTGCCGGTAACATTTTCACTGGCATGCTCTTTGTCCTTCAACAATCCGGCCGCCACCGGATCCGTAATCGCATGAAAAACAAGCGGGATATCGTGAATCTTTCCTTTGGCGAACTGGGCGATGGGAGTCGATATCACCACCATTACCTTTGGATTATGGTTGCTCAAATTCGTCACGGTTTGTGGAATTAAAGAGTGATCAAAGGCTATGTCGGCGATCTCTATTTTAACGGTTTCATTTTCGATAAATCCGCTGCGGGCCAATTCGTCTTTGATTCCCAGAATGGAAATTTCCAAATCTTTCAGCGGACCATAGTTGGCAATGGCCACAATCGGCAAATGTTCTTTTTTCTTACAACTTGAAAACAACAGTGCTGACGTAATGATAAGGATGGCAGCCATAAAAACTTTGTTCATAGTAAATCTCCGTATTCATTTGTATGGTAATTATTAAAATCATCAAAAGTATGACATTCGATTGAATGTCATATCATCTCAGATGCAGCAAAAAATTAATGGAGGAAAAATTACAACTGGCCCGAGAGCCAATAATATGAATACGCAGCAGTTGAGGAGAGAAGTTGCACAAAAGGGACTGCCATAGCGATATCGCTACTATCACAATCTCTTTTGGAAACTTTAAGCATCACGAACATCAAAAATTCTCACTCTCAATTATATTGATAGATTATGTATAATAATATATGCAATATTGACAATTATCAAGCTTTTTTTTGTGAAAATCATTTATTTCACCACAGTTACGTTTTTTGGAATTTGAATTTTGAACTTTTCTGCAAGTTTCCTATTAATGTAGCACTTATGATGCTCTGCCTTCAGGAAGAGTGGCGGTAAATTTTTAATATCCTCATCCTTTAGCAATTGCGCGATCAGTTTTCCCGCATTTCTACCGACTAACTCATAATTCACTCCAAAACTTGCGAGAGCTAATCCATCTTGAACTGCCTGATCTTCAGCATTGAATACCGGTATTCCCATCTTTTCAGCTTCTGTAGCAATTGTGGGTAGGGCCGGCTGAATTGGACCGCTGGTTCCCACATAAATGAAATCCACTCTGCCGCGAAACTGTTGCATGCGCAGCGGAATATCTCGAGATTGATCCACCGGAATCGCAACGACGGATAGCTGGGCAGCTGCGGCTGCTGCCTTCATCATCGATACCAGCGCTGCATCATTGCTCTCGGATGTTGAATAAAGCAAACCAACGGTCCTGGCGTTCGGCAGGATGGTTTTTACAAAATTAAGAAGAGCCCCTAAATCTCCTCTATCGGAACTTCCGGTAACATTCTCATGAGACATTGATGCATCATTCACAAGACCAGCAGAAACTGGATCTGTGATGTCACAGAAGACCAGCGGAATATCGTGAATTTTTCCCTTTGCGAACTGAGCGATGGGAGTTGCCTTTACCAGCATAACCTTCGGATCAGCCGCGCGCAATTTTGTGATCATTTGAGGAATGAGTGCTGCATCAAATCCAACGTCGGCAATCTCATATCTGATGTTTTTGTTTTCCACAAAACCCTGTTCCTCCAATTCCATTTTTGTGCCTCTTATGGAAGCCTCCAGAGAGGCATGGGGACCATAATTGGCAATGGCCACCAGCGGCAGATCCTTCTTTTTGCAAAAACAGCAAAGTGCAATCGCCAAAGCGGCGCCAGTCACTGTAACTATTGCAAGAATATTTCTTTTTCTCATGGGAACCCTCACATTTAACTCATTCAAAATAAGAAGCTGGATTTCGAAGGCGAAAATTCACGGCAATTACAGCCTTTCAAGTCCGGAGTCTCATCTTGAATGAGTATATAAAAAAACAGACTCACGCTGCAATAGCCATATACGGAAACGATTTAGATCTCAGGTGCTCATTGCTCTGAATTGTTCAATAATTTTACAAAAAATCTCAACATTTTTCAAGAATT
>JAIRZO010000070.1 GCA_031267195.1 Holosporaceae bacterium
GGCGCTGGTAAGATGCCTGGGAGCCTTGGCCTCTGCCTTGCCAGCAACACCATTAAATCCCTCATTTAACAGTGTTTTTAACGACCATCCGGCACAGTAACCACTCAGCATATCCAGATCATGAATGTGAAAGTCACCATTGCGATGAGCAGCGGCAACGAACTCCGGATAGACTTTGTTCAGCCAGTAATTGGCCATCATTTTACCTGAAATATTCAGGATCATTCCACCGAGGGAATAGCCCTGATTTGCGTTAGCGTGCACTCTCCAATCCAGCCTATCGAGATATTCATTGATGGACAGAACCACATCCACCATATTTTTCCTATCGCGACGAAGTTCTCCTCGTCTTTCACGGTAAACAATGTATGCTCTGGCAGTTTTAAAATAATTTTCGTTTATGAGGACTTGTTCCACCAAATCCTGTATTTGTTCGATATCCGGTATATTACTATCCGATCTATGTTTCAGAATTTTTATCACCTTAAACGTGATATGCCTCGCATCTGCTTCGGTAAACTCGCCAGTTTCAACACCCGCCTTCCGGATTGCACTCACAATCTTTTCTTGATCAAACGGAACTTTTGTTCCATCCCTTTTTAGGATAAAGGTAGGTTCTTTTGAATTAGAAAAAGCCGTACAATCAAAATCCTGCATATAATTCTCCCTAGCAAGGTAATTTACCTGTAATGTTTAATCCATGAACTGAAAGCAATCAGTAGCAAATATTTCCATGTCAGGTACAACACCTGACAGCCACATCCATCCAAATGCACTTTGGCAAAACAGAATGAAGTATCACGGAAAGCAAGCGCCGAAAAATCTGAATTTTCAAAGAAAATTGTGCGGCTAAAAAAGCCATCCAGCAGGGCTGATAGTATCCTGTTTCAGTCCAAATGTCCATACCAATTTATAGGCAGAAATGAAGAATGAAACAGGAAAGCGGCAGTGCTAATACAGGTTGTGTTGACACTAGACCTCTTCCGAAACTTTCGCTATTTTAGTAAGTTTGTCGTCGCTCTGGTGCTCGGATCCTCAGCACGACTTGATATAAATCCATTTTTCCGCTATCTTTTTGTTTGCAATTACTATAAAATTACTGGAGTTGTTGCGTAGTCGCGATTCGATTTGTCATCTGCAATGTGTGTTATTTTTTAAGGAATATGTTGTTTGAGTTTTTCTTTTTTAGAGAAGCGAGTACGTATGGTGATGGGTGGTGCCATTTTTCTTATGGGTTACCTTCCGGTTGCTATTAGTTATTTTTATTTTAATGGTGAGATCAATAGGGATGTTACGCCTGCAAAGTGTGTCCCAGGTGTCGTTGCTGCTTCTGCCAACAAATTAGCAGCAGCGGTTAATTCTGTTGAGGAATGGCATCCATGGTTCACCGTTAAGCGTTGTGCCATTTTGCGAAAACTAGGTTTGGATGCCGGTTGTGGTGATGTTGGTCATTTTCTGCGCATTTGCCATGACAGTAGTGGTTGTGCTGCTGGTGTTTTTTCAAATTCAATGTATGATTCATTCAATTCGGAAACATCCAAAGACAGTACCATTACAGCGATTTTTGTACGAAACCTCGTTAATAAAGACATATGTAACGCCGTAGCAAAAGAAAGTTTCATCAATTCTGGTCTCACAGAAAATGTTATCGTTGCGACAACTAACAAAAGCACCGCAAAATCATCTACGTCGCCATCATCTCCGATGGTTAGAAAAATTTCTCCACAACATGATTTTTCGATAAACACACTGAGATCCGGTAAATTTGCCGGTATGGTTATTGCTAAAGGATGCATCAATTTCAACTTTTATCAGGATGCCATAAATATGGGAATACCAGCTGGTACCGTTGACTCCGTTATAAAAAGTATGTCTCCAAATATCAAACTTTGGCATGCGCTGAAGCGCGGCGATAAGTTCGAGATTGTGTATAGCAAAAAAGGCAAGGTGGCATACGCAAAAATAATGAGATCCAAAGGCAAAGAAGTATCGGTGTACGAGCCCGTCTATAATTCCGGTAGACCCAGCACAGCAAAACCTTCCGTTCTCTCTCCAAAGCCAGATGCCTATTATATCGTCAGGACCAGTGGAGCTGCTGCCATCGGCAATAGTGGTAATAGTAGGCATATGTTTGGTCCTCCACTTTCCCATCTGCGTGTTTCCGGTGGATATGGGCCCCGCATAAATCCTATCAACGGAGTACTCCATTATCACAATGGTGTTGATTTTTCTGCAGCTCATGGCACTCCAGTGTATGCGATTTGTGATGGTACTGTAACGCGCTGCTGCTACTATTTTGGCTACGGGCACTGCATTGATCTGAAACATAGCTCCGGATATTCCAGCAGATATGCACACCTGAGTAGATATGCCGTCAGATATGGATCGCAGGTAAAAAAGGGGCAAATTATAGGGTACGTAGGATCTACTGGCCACTCGACAGGACCGCATCTTCATCTGGAACTTGCCAAAAACAACGCTTCCATCAATCCTTTGGGAGCTAACATGATTACGTATAAAAATAAGCTAGTAATCGCTGCAGCATCATCCAATCGGACAGCCATCAAGAGGAGAAAATTTGGCTCTGCGATGCGTAAAAATTAGGCTGTGCCCTTATATGGTATAACTCACGATGTAACTTTCAGATCATTCCTGTGCAAGGCATCAAGTATCGGTGTACAATCGCATCTGCCAACGGTTACCACGGATGGAGAAGAAGACAACACAATTCGGCACAATCGCTTGACATCATCTATGGTAACCGAATCAATCCTTTCTAGGATCTTTGCACGTTCCAAAGGTTCTCCGAAGGCGACGGTCTGGGTAACAATTTGCTCACAGCAGGAGGAGTTGCTTTCGCTGGACATCAGCAGGCTGGATTTAAATTGCGCCTTGGTGCGGTTAAATTCTTTTTCTGAAATATCATGTTGCATTTTCAAGACCTCAGCCACAATGACATCTGACAATTCCGGCAGTTTATCAACCGACGTTGCCGCATAAATTCCAAAAGTCCCATTGTTCCTATAGCAGGACGAAAAAGAATAAATTGTGTATACCAGTCCACGCTTTTCCCTCACTTCCTGAAATAATCTCGATGACATTCCTCCCCCTAGAATGGAGGAGAATATTGCCATGATATAGTAGTCGTTGCTCAAAATTGCAACTCCGTCAAACCCAATTATGGCATGCACCTGCTCCAGGTCACGCACATCAGCGTAGGCCCCACCTACATAATTATAGCGCTCGTAATGTTTGAAAGTTTTTTGTGGAGAAAATTTGGAAAAATATCGATCGGCAAGCTCAATGATTTCATCGTGATCAATATTTCCAACTGCTGCAAACACAATATTGTCGGCATTGTAGTAGCGATTCATGTAACTACGCAAATCGCCCGCTACCAGCGAAGAAACAACCGCTGCCGGCCCCAATATGGAATAGCCGAGGGACTGTTTCGCAAAAGCAATACTCTGGAAATGATCAAAAATAATATCATCCGGAGTGTCATGAGTTTGCTTGATTTCCTGTAGCACAACGTTTCGCTCCATTTCCAGTTCTTCATCAAGAAAGGTTGGATTCTGCAATATATCAGAAACTATGTCGACGGCGATGCCAATATCATTGCGCAATACTTTCGCATGAAATGCGGTAATTTCTTTCGAAGTATAGGCATTAAGATAGCCACCGACCGATTCTATTTCCTCTGCTATTTGTTGTGCAGTCCTGGAAACCGTGCCTTTAAATGCCATGTGTTCCAGGAAATGTGATATGCCGCAGTCTGATTCTTTCTCGCAAATGCCTCCGGCTTCCACCCAATAGCCGAGCACAACACTTTCAAAACTCTCCACACTTTTGGTTACTACCCGCAGGCCATTTGGTAAATGCGTTAATTTCATAGAAATAATTATCCCTGTTTCAGCAAATCACATATTTTCTTTTTTCGGGAATGCGAGCTATCGCATGCCTTTTGATAAACTCCAAATATTCTATTATAAATTCCCATACGCTCTGTGTCTTTATTTTTTTCGTCGACACGTTGATTGTTTTTTGCTTTTATCAGGTTATCATTTTCATGATATTTGACACTTATCATGCGCATATGGTGAGCAAACGCTCTGCTCAACAGATTCTGAACACACCTATCTCGGCTGTCAGCTGTTTCTCCGCCGAATACGATGGCGATGAGTCTTTTTCGTTTCATTCTCGCAGAAACAGCGATGTTAAATCCCGACGCACAAACAAATCCCGTCTTGATGCCATCAATCACAATACCATTCCTTGTTCCCAGAAGTTTATTGTGATTCTTGAAGCAGTTTTTGTTATAAACAAAATGTTTTGCTGCAAAAAATTTGTAGTATTCCGGATATTTTAACATCAGTACACAAGCCAATTTTGCCATATCAAAAACCGTGCTCAGCTGCTCAGGATTTTTCCAGCCGGACGCATTCATAAAAATCGTCGAATACATACGCAACCGTTTCGCTTCCGCATTCATCAATTGCACAAAATATTTCTCAGATCCGTGTCCTAAATGTTCCGCTAGGACGACAGCGGCATCATTCGCTGACTTTGTTATGGTAGCCATAATGGCATCCTGAACCGTAATGATATCTCCGGCGTGCAGTCCCAAAGCACAGGGTTTCTGGGAAGCGGCATTGGAAGAAACAATCATAGGCGTGCGCAAAGATATCTGTTTCAACTGTAAAGCTTTAAAAACCAGTAATAGTGTCATCATTTTCGTTAGCGACGCTGGTTGGATTTTCAGGAATGCATTGCGCGAATATAAAATCTTGCCGCTGGCGACATCAACAACCAGGGCCGCAGTTGTCGGAAGACAACCACTACAAACGCTGTATTCACGATGGGAAAACACCAACAACAACATCAGCAGCAAACGCAAATTAGACAGCAGCAGTGCTGGAGCAACCCTAAAACCGGAGAACACTAAGCCCATACGATTACAAATACATGAAAACAAAAATTATAGAAAAGACTTTTCACTAGGATGTTTTTAGGCCAAACGACTGATAGCGATTCTTAAATTTCGCCAATTGGCCACCGGTATCGACCAATTGCCGAACCCCAGTCCAAGCCGGATGGGATTTGGAATCTATGTCGAGTTTCATGACATCTCCCTTCTTGCCCCAGGTGGATTTGGTTTTAAACGAAAAACCATCCGTCATTATGACTGTTATTTCATGATAATCCGGATGAATACCCTTTTTCATGACTGAATACTCCCATTCGCTAAAAATCAGATCACAAGAGCCAATTGACAGCATTTGGCCCTGCCTAAGACAGGCACACACTACTACACAACAAGGAAAAAATCAAGTAATTAATGAGGGGAATGGTATTTTTGCTGAGCATTGTATACAATGAGGTCGATATTCGGAATTTTATTCCAAACTGCGGCATTGCGTTAGGTTAGTGGAGCTTTGTAGTCTGTGTGTTTGTTGTGCTCTATATTTTCGGATGTTTTCCACTGTTTCGAAGAAGATATCGGAGCCGAGCGGCTATGATGTATGTGCTGCAAATGGTCGCCCCTTTTCCTCGGTAGATATGAAATTTTTGGACGCTTAGCTCAGCGGTAGAGCATTACCTTCACACGGTAG
>JAIRZO010000075.1 GCA_031267195.1 Holosporaceae bacterium
AGTTTCGTTCGAAGAGTACGAGGAATTTCACAAAAATCAGGTGGATTCTCGGAAGAAATATGCAAACATTGGCTCTGTCACGATGGCGGGGATAAAAAATAAACAAAGGATCTATGAAAAAATCTCTGCGGTAGGATTGTTTCGTGACACTGAAGAA
Organism: Holosporaceae bacterium; assembly: GCA_031267195.1. GTDB lineage: Bacteria > Pseudomonadota > Alphaproteobacteria > UBA3830 > UBA3830 > BNWE01. The sequence goes on from JAIRZO010000075.1 coordinate 158, forward strand.
AACTTCTAACTTCAATCTAATCGCCGCAACAGCTTGTCTAAAAAGATGTTCTGTTGCCATTGCCTATGGTGGTGAGTTGTTTGAGGTAAACGAAAATGTGGATGCTCCGAAGAATTTAGTTTTTCTCACCGCTAATCTCATCAAATCTAATGGCGTCGATTTGTGCAACATTGATGGTGTTTTGACAGTTTCTGGTCCGGGATCATTTACGGGTATTCGTACGGCCCAGAGCATGGTTAAGGGTATTGCCCTTTCTTTAAAAATACCATCCGCAAGTGTCAGCTATTTTGATGTAATCCAAAATATTTATGAGAGTAGGGGATGGAGTGCGGGAAAAAGACCGCATCTGCTGTTGATTGTCTTTCAAAAAGATGACAATTATCTGTTCTATAGTCTCCGCAAGCTTTATTGCGGGCACTGCTCCGAATCTTTTTCGGAAAGCAGCACTGCGCCATGTTTCGATGATGAGAATTATCGGGAAATTAAATCCGAAGCGGCCACGGTGAAAACGGTGATGAATTTGCTGAAATCGATTGTGGATGATAGTGAGGTCTCTACAGTCGATGTGGTGGGAGATATTCCCTCTGTCATGGTAGATCAGATTGCGGATTTGCCGTCGTCCTACCTGCGTTTGTTTCATTTGCAGCATAGTGATTTTAGGTGGGCCAGGCATCTAATACCGCTGAGACAGGCGATTATCACTGCATCTCCGATGAAAATATTATATATGCACTGATGTGAAGCGCAGAAGGAGATGGTCACCGCTAAATGTAGCGGTTTATACTCATTCAAGATGAGGCTCCGGACTTGGAAGGCTATAATTGCCGTAAATTTTCGCCTTTGAAATCCAGCTTCTTATTTTGAATGAGTATATATGTTGGAATCTTCCAGCTGCCGAGATACGGTGGCGGAAAATTCTTCCACAAATGCGTCCAATCTATTTTGGTAGCTGTTAATCTCGGCAAAAATTTTATTGTATGCAACCACTGCGGGAATTGTAACCACTAATCCAAGTGCCGTCGTGAACAATGCCTCTGCAATGCCCGGAGCAACGGAAATGAGACTGGCATTCTGGTCGAGGCTGATGGCTTCAAAACTGTTCATTATGCCCCAGATCGTGCCAAAGAGTCCGATAAATGGAGCAATGGCTCCCGTGGTGGCCAAGAATCCCAGATGCTTTTCCAAATGTTCTATTTCTCGACCAATGGCAATGCGCATCATACTTTCCAGTCGATCTTTAGTGGACAACCAGCTTAGAACGGAGGTTATTTTATGATGAGAACGCTGCCATTCCTTCATTCCGGCGGCGAAAACTACTATGAACGGGTCGTCAGTGCTGGATATGGAATTATAGAGGGCCTCGATGGAGCCGCTATTCCAAAAAATTTCTTCGAATCTATCGGCTTTGGTCTTTAATTTTTTTATGAATGATAGTTTTGCGAAAATAATTGTCCAACTCCAGAATGAGCATGCCGCCAATAGAAGCACCACAAATTTCACGGTTAGGGTCGCTTGCATGAACATTTCAAGCATCGAAAGACCATGCGCCGCAGTCTTGGTCACAACATCTGCCGTTGTGGCATTGGCGGCGGTATTTATGGTGGTGATAACTTCCTCAACTTCATTCATATTTCTTTCTCCTAAAATCACTATGACTACGATCGTCTTTGCAGCAGTTGTGGCATTACATTTTTTACCGAAAAGCAAGAAGAATCAATCCGATTTAATCTTCTCCATGAAAATTTGCAATCTGATTTGCCTGATCAGCCTCTATTAGCATGGTAATTATCTCATCCAACCCTTCTCCCTCCATAATTTGAGGAAGTTTATACAATGTGAGATTTATCCTGTGATCGGAAACTCGGCCTTGGGAATAATTATAGGTTCTTATGCGTTCCGATCTATCTCCACTGCCAATTTGCAGACGGCGATTTTCAGCTCGTGCAGAATGAAGCTTCAGGCGTTCCATTTCATATAACCGGGAGCGAAGAATTTTCATGGCCTTCATGCGATTCATATGCTGCGAGCGTTCATCCTGCTGCACCACAACTATTCCCGTTGGAATATGGGTAATTCTGACGGCACTCTCCGTTTTATTGACGTGCTGTCCGCCGGCCCCGGAAGCCCTCATGACATCGATTTTTAGGTCGGTCTCGTCGATCTTCAGATCCACTTCCTTCGCCTCCGGCAATACGGCTACGGTGGCTGTGGATGTGTGAACTCTGCCGCTGGATTCGGTAATGGGAACCCGCTGCACTCGATGAACTCCCGATTCAAATTTCAAATAGGAAAACACTCCGTTGCCGCTAATGCAGGCGGAGGCATCCTTAATGCTGCCGATGCCGGATTCGTTGGTGTGGAGAATTTCGAATTTCCAGCTTCGGTAATCAGCGTACTTATGATACATGCGAAATAAATCTGCTGCGAACAATCCCGCTTCATCACCGCCGGTCCCGGCTCGAATTTCAATGATTGCGTTCTTCTCATCAGCGGTATCTTTAGGAATCAGCAGTAATTTTATTTCCTTTTCCAACTGTAGAGCGGAATTTTTCAGTGCATCTATTTCACTTGTCACTAATTTTTGCAGCTCGGGATCCAGATTTGGATCCTCCATCATTTTATGCAATTTCTCCAGTTCCTGCTGAACTTTTCTTTGATTACTGATGACTAATACAAGGTCTTCAATATCTGAAAATTCCTTCGAAAGCTTGATGAAAGCTTCGGAGTCTCCAGCACATTGCAGCATTTGTTCCCGAAGGGAATCGTGCTTTTCAAGAATTTTGTCGATGGTGGCAGCAAGAGACATAAATAACCTATACTCAACTGGTTGGTACTATATCAATATCGGCGCTTTCTTTCTACCGGAAGAGCAGAAAAATGCGAGTATGGCAGCTTTAGATTTTTTCTTCCGATAAATGATTCAGCAATTCTCCATTGAGATCCATTTTTTTTAGTACTTTTATGATCCTTTTATTAAGTCCACCAATGATTACTTCTATGTTGCGATATTTCATTTCTGCCACAAATTCCCTCAGGACTTTTGCTCCGGTGGCATCGACAAATGGCACATTCTGCATGTCTATATAGACCACATCATGGACTTGTGGCAGAGATTTTAGTGTATTGTGCAAAATTGGCGCGGCTCCGAAGAATAGATGTCCACAAATTCTTACGCATTCGCATTCGGTTTCATTTTTGTTTTTGCGTTCGATTACTTTTAAAAATGTCTCGGTTGTGGTTGTTTCAACTGACCTTTTGATGAACAGGAATGCTGAAAGTATCAGTCCAACCTCAACAGCAACCACTATATCCATCAGCAATGTTATAAGAATTGTTGCGATGAAAATGAAACTGTCGCTCTTGGGAGCCAGTAGTATATATTTGTTTTTGCGCAATGCTGCCATATTCCAGCCGGTGTAGAGGAGCAGAGCGGACAGGCATGCCGTTGGTATAATCTTCACAAATTTCCCTAAACAAAGGACAAACAATATAATGAACAGCACACAGCATAGTCCAGAAACGGGCGTTTTTGCTCCGGCTTTTACGTTTAGGGTGGTGGTGCCAAGGGCGCAGGTGGCAGGAATACCGCCAAAAAAAGCTGCACCTAGATTGGCTATGCCCTGGCCCACCAACTCCATATTGGATCGGTGCTTCTGGCCAGATAAATTATCGGAAATTACCGCTCCTATCAAACTTTCTAGACTTCCCAAAAACGCAATCGCGAAGGCCGCTGGAAACAATTTTTTAAATTCTTCCAAATCAATGAATATCTTGGGCATGGACAACTGTGGCAATGAACTGGCCACATTTCCAAACTTGCTGCCGATGGTTTCTATGCCGCTGCCATTCAGCAGCATAGAGAAAATCACTCCCAGGACAAGCACAAAGAAATATTTGGGAAAGTTTGGCCTGTATTTTTGCATGATTACCAGAAATGTTAATGAAAATAACGCCAAGCCACAGGAATAAATGTTCATGGTGTGCAGGTATGTCCAGCAGCAGCAGAGCCGCTCTGCGAAATTGGATGGTGTACTTTCCAGCTTAAGTCCCAGAAAAATATTCAACTGAGATACTATGATAGATAGGCCAATGCCCGCCGTAAATCCAGCCGTTATGGGGTAGGGGATATAGTGGACAAGGTCCCCTATTTTCATTAATCCGAATAAAATCATCATAATACCAGCTATCAGAAGGGCATAGCTCATTCCTTCGAAACCATGGACATTTATTATATCATGCACAATCATGGCGAAAGCCCCGGTGGGGCCTACTATCTGGAATTTCGCTCCACCGCATATGGATGCCAGTGTTCCTGCTACAATGCAGGTGGTGATGCCGATATTGGGAGCTACTCCGGATGCGATGGCAAATGTCATAAATAGAGGGAATGCCACAATGGACACCAATAATCCCGCTCTGACATCGCAGAACAGAGAGTTAAATGAGTAACGAGACAGTGCAAACACTATTTCTGGCATCCATTCTTGAAATTTCTTGGGAAAATGTTTTTTCATGAATTATTAACCATTTTTATAATACTCTACATCATCCTTGCTGGTTTTTTTTGTTTTCTAAATATATTCTTTCTTCCAAATAATAACCATGCCGATACGTTTTATTTTTTAGAAATTTTGGCATAGTAGCGTTATTCCGCGTAGCGGAAAAATCCACGATCCCAACGTACCTGTTGTTATTGCAATTTTCACCATCAGTTCCGGCAATCTAACCTAGAATCGAAATTGATGTTTTTTTATTGGGATCAAAAAAACACCGAAGA
>JAIRZO010000093.1 GCA_031267195.1 Holosporaceae bacterium
TTTCCTCGCTTCCGGGAAAAAATTTGGATCCATGGTGTAGACGCCATCTACATCCGAATAAATTTCGCACTGTTCCGCCGCAACGGCAGATGCAACGGCAACAGCAGTAAGATCAGAACCGCCCCTGCCCAAGGTTGTAATTTTATTTTCCGCATTAATACCCTGAAATCCACAGATTACCGGCACAGCACCACCTTCTAGACTTGCCATAATATTGGTGGGGCAAACATGATTGATAACGGAATGACCATAATTTGCATCCGTAACGATTGGCACCTGCCATGCGGCAAATGATCGTGCCGCAATTCCAACTCTACGCAGTGCAATAGCAACCAACCCGGCGGTAACAAGCTCTCCGGATGATACAACCTGATCGTATTCAGCATCGCCTTCAAACACACCCATTTCATTGACAAATTTAACAAATTTATTCGTTACACCCGCCATGGCCGACACAACAACGACGGGTTTCTTATGGCGCAATTTTACCGTGCGAGCTATAATATCTGCCACATTGCATATTCTTTCCAAGGTGGCGACGGAAGTTCCTCCAAATTTCTGCACAACACATGGCACCGTAACTATTTCTCCGATAATTGTGGTAATTTCATGAAAGCTATCAACTCTCGTAATTCTTGTCTGGCGGATACGTGGGATAGAGACATTTGCTGACCGGACTGTTCCAGATCTAGAAGAGTCAGACCGGATAAAAATAATTCCTTAAACACCACTCTATCGCAAAATCCATTGCAAATGCGAAAACCTATTCTTTTGGATAAAACGTCCAGCACCAAATTAATTTCATTCCTATTTTTGTTAAAAAGAGTAGTAAGACGATTTTTCAGTACTATCCAATCTATGGGTTTTTGTCCCATTTTCGCGTGCTCTTTTCGCTGATTCCAAACCATTTCAGCATAAATACTTGGGCGCAGCTGCCTATGATCATTTCCGTTAATATTGACCAGCACATCCAGATCAACAAAGCTATCGTTGATGGGAGTAATCAATGTGTTGGCATAGGAGTGCGCCAACTGAGACAGAAAAGTATCGTTACCGGGTGTATCAATGATGACGAAATCGTGGTCCGCCAGCGCTTCCATGGCGTTGTGAAAATCGCGACCATCTTCAACTTTGGCTTCTGCAATTGTCTCGGCATCACTTTTTTTTATTGCAAAATGGGTTGGAAGAAGCAAATTGGCGATGGTCGATGTTCTGCGATACTCAAAATATCTGGTCAATGTCCCTTGGCGGGCATCAACATCTACGGTTCCAACCCTAAATCCGCTGTGCAGCAAATATATGGAAAGATGCATTGCAATGGTCGATTTACCCGTGCCACCTTTTTCATTTCCCAGTACCACAACGTACGGATTCGTCATACTTCCCTCCAGGTTCCCCATATTCTCAGCATATATCATGCCTCCTATGCTCTAGTAAAATCAATAAAAATTGAGATTTCTTCTTGCTGCATAAATTTATTGTGTGCATCCGTCACTTCACCTCTGTTCGTTAAATTCAACTCTTAAATCGTATACCGGGTGAGCAAATAGGTTTATGGACAAAGACGATGCGAAAAGCCAATTGGAAAATATTTTTTGCTCGTTTTCTTCAACCTCTAAAAAAGCGTATACCTCTTTCTTTTCCTCAGGACTATTTCTAAAACATCTCTTGAGCTTGATACTAATAGTGCCAAATGTTACTGGCGTTCCAAGCTTTATCTTCTGACGGAACACTTTCCCGCTGATTTTATCGAGGATTTGTATGTTCGCTTCGAATTGTTCGATCGGCAGAGAATTCCATAGGGATACTTCGTCTAGATTTCCTTCTCTATCCACATCATTGTCTTCGGCAATGGCTGCAGTACTACAGAACCCAACGACAATTACCAAGATCAACACAGATGGTATTTTCAGAAATTTATACACCAAAAAAGTCCGATTTGTAACAGTTGTTACAATCCTACTTATCTTTCGGATTATCCAGAGCGACGCTACTGGCATCATCCATTGGAATAACATCGTCCACTTCGTCTTCCAACTCATCATCAATGATATCAATGCCAACGATATCTTCGCCCTTATCACGCATAATCTTGCTTTTCTTTTTCAGCAAATATTCTGGATCAAACACTACTCCGCACGAAGGACATATAATCGGTATTCTATTGAAATCATAAAAACGAGTACCACACTCCAAGCACACTCTTTTAACGCCCCAATTTTCTTTTCCCATTGTTTTCCTTCTTCTGGCCAAACCATTTATGCTAAACAAAGCCAAGAGCTAATGAATAAATGCTCAACCGAAATTTTAATATACTAAGGCTCATGTAATGTCAAACATATTATTGTTATTGCTGATGAGCGTAGTTGGTTTTTTTTCCCATAAACTGATCACAAACCCACCAAGCCCAGAGCCCGTTGGTTTTGCCGCCATAGCTCCTTTGCTCAGAAGCATAGCCATGTGATTTTCCTGATTCGATGTACACAAATTCCATTTGCGAAAGACCTTATGTCCCAACTCTATCCCATCAGCCAGCATTTTTAAATTTGAAGTTTTTAGACCAATCTCACAAAGAGCAGAGGCTTCATTCATTTGATCATCCAATGCAATTGCATTTTCAATGTTTTTTTTAAAACTATCATTCACAATCTTTACACATTCACTGGTGGGAGAATTTTCTCCGCTATAGGAAAGCATCAGATAAGGCCAGTAGGGTGCATCTAATATTTCTACAATTTTCCTGTTTTGAAAAATTATTGGCCTATTGATCACTGCCACTGCAGGATCCAAACCACTGCTATTTTGAT
>JAIRZO010000028.1 GCA_031267195.1 Holosporaceae bacterium
AGTGTTTACAAACCAGCCTTTTTGCACTGATTTTTGAGGTTATGAATGGCTTTTACATCAAGCTGTGCAAAAACTCAAAATTCAATAAAATATTGGGTGGTTTGTGAACAGTCCCTATAATAAATCTATATTCTTAGGGTAATCACCATCGAACAAAAGGGTTGACTTATTTGTAATAATGTGATAAAATCCATTTGTTGTATAATTATAACTATGGTAATAAACGTCGTGATAAATAGGCGATATGGACCCGGGGGCAGAGCCCGGCACCTCCACCAAGGATAGTTGTGCGCTGATGGTCTGCGGTTTTGTAGATTAGTGTTCTGATTGGCGCTTTCTGGGGGTGAATAGATTCGACACACGTTGAAAAACTCGATTTTTACCCGTGGTGGTTTACGTTACAGGACCGATAAATATAAATGCGAATGATAATTCGTCTTTGGTTGCCGCTAACGACAATGTAGCTGAAGTTTTGGCTGCTGCCGCTTAGCATGTAACCGCGGTTTGGAGGGAGCCGGGCAACAGAAGTCCCTCCTTTGCCACTTGATTTGATGGTATCTGTGAGGTTGATTGTTGGAGTCTCGGATCCGTCCTAAATGTCTAAAAAAATCAAAGTAGTAATTTTTTTTCTGTTGGCTATGTTGATAGTGGCACCTGTTTTCCTGAAAAAAGAAAAAGCTGCCATGATGATCACTAGTATCACCTCTAAAGCTGGTGTAAAAACGACTCTTGTTACTGCCAAAAACAGAAAAATCTCCTTTGTAACCCTACGATTCACAAATGCGGGAATACTGCAAAATTCTCCGGAAGAACACGGCATCTCATGTCTACTAGGACATCTTCTGCTGCGTCGCGTCAATAGGTTATCGGCGGAAGATACGGCGGAAAAATTTATGCAACTTGGTTTGCGGGATCTGAAATGCAGTTGTGACGAAGATGATTTTATCATATCCTTCTATGTCTCCAACGACAGAATACAAGATGCAGCCCATCTTCTATCGATGGCCTTTAAAAGTCCAACCATTTCGGATGGAGATCTAAAACAGGCGAAAAACATATTTCCAGTTCACATGAGCGATGAATTTTCTCCTCCCGGCATGCTGCTACTGGATAGACTGTTGGGCCTGCTCTATGATGGCAGTGTATATGGATTCAACCGTGACGGCAGTTCAATATCCATAAATGGCGTAACTCTGGATGCTCTGCAGCAATTTATGCGGGCTAACCTTACCGTACAAAATTTAAAAGCAACCATTGTGGGTGATCTTTCTCGCTCTGAAATTAATTCTTTTTTGAGCACTTTATGCGAGCCTTTGCCGAAAAAATATTCGGTGATTACCAGTGATAAACTAACCTGCGGAATGGCGGAAAATAAAGTTTGTCAGATTCAAAAAAGTAGCATGAAGGATATGGTCGGCATCATGGTGGGTGTACGACTTGATAATCTGACGGATCTGGAACTGGCAGCAGTTTACATCATAATAGATGCTATCTTCGATGATAAGATCGGAGATTTTTTCTGTTCCTTAAAACAACAAGGCATAGCCTGTACGGTTACCTATGATTTGCTGGAATATAGATTGTCATGCACGTTTGTGTTGAGATTGTATCTCGATAGGGCGGATTTGGAAAAGTTTCAGCAGTGTTTCGGCGAAAAGTTTATTGAATATAACCGAAATCGCTGCATCCACAATCTGGAACAAAAAAAACGTAATCACATCATGATAGTTCGCCAAAGCGGATTCGTTAACTACGACAATATCGATCAGAAACTTAAGAACCTTCATCTTCCCTTTGAAAAAGTTACGGCAAAAGTCATAGATGGAGTCATGGCAAAATTATTTGATGAACAAATGCGAAGAATTGTCATTATAAGATCACCTCCGGGTCAACGAATATGATTGACCCAGTGTTCCACGGAAGTAAAATTTTCCTGACAAAAGATAGTATTTTGGATGGAAAAATAATCATATTTCAGCCAAAAGTAGGCTATAGGGTTGCAGTGGATCCGCTAATTCTTGGGACTTACGTTAAGGTTCAAAAAAACCAAAAAATACTGGATGTGGGTTGCGGTGTGGGAGTTATTTCATTGATTTTAAAAATGAAAGAACCAACGGCGAGTGTTTTTGCTCTTGATATGGATGAGGACATGTATCACATTTGCTGCCGAAATGTAGAGGAAAATGCTCAGTCCATAACGGTGATAAATGACGATCTTGCCAACATAAATGCCAACGACGTCCTAAAAACCGTAAAGTTCGACCAGATCGTCACCAATCCTCCATTCTTTAGGACAGCTACTTCCAGAATCACCGCTACCAAGCGTCGTTCTAATTTCGAAACAATGGAACTGTTTGAGTGGATATCGCACTGTTTTAGCAGACTAAAAGACCGAGGAATGTTCTCGATTATTCATGTGGCTGAGCGTCTAGATGATATCATCTTCGCTCTACGCCAAAACAAAGCCAGAGCCATTGAGATTATTCCCATATTTTCCCATTGCGGCGCAAATGCAAAGCGGGTGGTGGTATGCTGCAGGAAAAACAGCTCCTCTCCCACAAAAATTACATCCGGACTGATTATGCATGAGGCATCCGGAGAATATTCAGCAGCGGCGGCAGAAATATTATCTGGAAAATTTCTGCTACCTGAAAGATAATATGGTAATGAAATGCTTCCCGGTTTCCAATATAGGAATATACCAATGGATAGTAACTTAAATACCAGTGAAATTCTCGTGATGGGAAGTGGCCCCGCCGGCTGTACAGCCGCCATTTACGCCGCAAGAGCGGGACGCAAAACATCGTTGATCACCGGACCACACCAGGGAGGTCAGCTTATGATAACATCCATCATCGAAAATTTTCCTGGATTTCCGGAGCCGGTGTCCGGCCCCGTCCTTATGGATTGCATGCGGCGCCAGGCAGAAAATTTTGGAGTGCAGGTGCTGTCGGATACCATTGAATCCGTTGATTTTTCCAATAAAAAAATAAAAAAATGTCGCGGAGAATCCGGAACTTCATACGAAGCTGCAGCAATCATTGTCGCCACCGGAGCCAATGCCCGATGGCTGGGGGTTTCCGGAGAAATCACCTATCGGGGAGCAGGAGTTTCCGCCTGCGCTACCTGTGATGGATTTTTCTTTAAAAATAAAAATGTAGCCGTGGTGGGAGGAGGAAATACGGCAGCAGAGGAGGCGATTTTTTTAACGAATTTTGCAAAATCCGTCACTCTTATTCATCGCAAAGATAGTCTAAGGGCAGAAAAAATTCTTCAGCGGCGTATTTTTGACAATCCGAAAATCAATATACTCTGGAACTCCGTTGTCGTTGCCATTGATGGAGATGGGAAAAAGGTTACGGGTCTGCTGCTGAAAAATGTGCAGGACAACTCAAAATCATCTCTGCCGATGGACGGAGTATTCATTGCCATAGGACATCAGCCGGCAACAGATATTTTTGTTGGCCAACTGGCCCTTGACGATGACGGATACATCATTACCGATGGAAGAAAAACATCCGTTGATGGAGTTTTCGGGGCCGGAGATGTCTGTGACAAAATATATCGCCAAGCAATAACATCCGCTGGGCATGGATGCAGCGCGGCGCTGGAAGCGGATGCATTTTGCATCGATATTAACCTATGATTAACGAATCGCCCTAATTCTTATATAACCAGATTCGGGCTGTTGTTTTTTGAAATTCTATATGGCGGGAGTGACGGGACTCGAACCCGCGACCTTCGGCGTGACAAGCCGACGCTCTAACCAACTGAGCTACACCCCCAGAAAAATTCAATGCAGAATCTGACAATCGATGAGCCACAATAAACTCCACAAAACAACGGCAAATCAGCTATTTTAGTAGCTACAGCGAAACTCCAGTGTAGCTCAACATAAAGAAATTGAGTATTCATGTCAATAGCATATGGTGAGGTCTCTTATTGAGTATTTTCCCTTCCAGATTTAGAATAAAAAGTTGGTGATACAGAGAAAGTTATATATAATTCGATGAATTGGGGAAATAAATGATTGCTCATCTGATGGGTATTGTGAAAAGAATTGCAGTTAATGCCATTGTGCTGGATGTTAATGGTGTCGGGTATAGCGTTATTTGCTCCTCCAGGACCATAAGAGAGGCAGAAAAGTGCGTTGATGGTCTATTCAGTGTGTTGACGGTACTAAATGTGCGGGAAGATGCCTGGACTCTTTTCGGATTTATATCAGAATTGGAGCAATTTTGGTTCCGTAAGTTTACATCAGTCCAAGGAGTTGGTGGCCGGGTAGCCATCGCAATTTTGTCAGCGTTGACGGATAATGACATATATCAGGCGTTTTTGACGGAGGATAAAAACATATTTACCAGCGCCGATGGAGTTGGTTCAAAACTGGCGGGACGCATTGTGGTGGAGCTGAAGGATAAAATAGTGGGAAAGCTTAGTTTTGGTCAGGACTTCTTGTCGGGAAATTTCGCCCCCAATCCCGAAGGACTGCACCCCGAAGGGATTGTCGGTGATGTCATCTCTGCTCTGGTAAATCTTGGCTACCAAAAGCCGGAAATTTTTCGGGTACTAGCGTCTATTTCCGGGAACGATGCCATCGAATCATTTGATGTTTTATTAAAAAAAGTTTTGAACAAATTATCTTCCGGACGGGCATTATGAATGATAGAGGCTGCAAATCGGAAGCAAAAACAACCATGAATCCGCAGCAGCAGACTATGGATTATGGAGAATATTCTCTGCGTCCCAATTCTCTGGAAAATTTCATCGGCCAGGAATCCGTAAAAAGCAATCTACAGGTATTCATAAAATCTGCAAAGCAGAGAAAAATTGCGATGGATCATGTGCTGTTCTTCGGCCCGCCAGGATTGGGCAAAACGACACTGTCCCAGATAATATCAAAGGAGCTTGATGTGGGTTTTAAATCCACTTCCGGACCGATTTTGGCCAAAGCGGGAGATTTAGCGGCAATTCTAACAAATCTGAAGGAATTGGATGTACTCTTCATCGATGAAATTCACCGCATAAATCATCTGGTGGAGGAGATATTATATCCCGCAATGGAAGATTTTCAGCTGGATTTAATGATCGGAGATGGGCCCGCTGCCCGTTCCATCAGAATCGATTTGCCGCATTTTACCCTCATAGGTGCCACTACCCGCTCCGGCATGCTATCTTCTCCGCTGCGGGATAGATTTGGGATTCCTCTGCGATTGGAATTCTATAATCCATACGAATTGCAGATAATTATAGCAAAAAATGCCCAATTATTGGGCATCGACATATGCAATAACGGGGCGGAGGAAATCGCCAAAAGGTCCCGTGGCACACCCCGCATAGCCTGTCGGTTACTGAAGCGGGTCCGTGATTTCGCTGTTGTGACCGGCGCTGTTCTCATAGACAAAAACATGGCTGATGTGGCGCTAAAAAAGCTGGATGTGGACGAATATGGACTTGATGCGATGGATCGGAAATATCTGAGATCCATTCTGGAATTCTATAACGGCGGTCCCGTTGGTGTTGATACTCTGGCTGCGGCGTTAGCGGAAAAGAGAGATACCCTGGAAGAAGTGATAGAACCGTTCATACTCCAGATTGGACTACTGCAGAGAACAGCCCGCGGTCGTATGCTGACATCAGAGGGATACAAATATCTTGGTGCCACAACTCCACCTGCAGCTGATGATGACTGCGATGTTCCCAATGGATCATAGCGGCATCCCACACAAAAATGTTTTTTACACCTGTACTGGTGTGCTATTCTGTAGTGGAGTAACTATTGTGAAATGTGTTCCAAAAGTGAGTGTGATTTGTTAGAAGCCATGATGGGTGATGATCTAAAATTTTTCTACTTGAAGATTGCGTCTGGAATAGCGTTGGTATGGACGGTCTTATCATCGTGTACCGTGGTTGCAGTTCAGTCGGGAAATCCCACGACCAAGACAGCAGTGGGTAATGGTGCGGAAACCGATTGTTCCGCTGCTGCTACTGGACCATCTCCCACCGGCATTCCACCACCGGGTGTTTCCACCGCAGCTGTGGCGCTATCACCGGAAAAATCTTCTGCCGAAGGTAATTCTATAGCCACCTCCAGCGGCGCTGCCGCTGCTGTAGAAAAAAAATCGGAATCTACGGCGGTCATTAATACATCCGAGAAAGATAACATTGTGGCACACTGGGACTCGCTGCCATCTCTTTTCGGCAAACATGAGCAGACTGTTTTAAATGGTCAATTGCCCAAATCAGCCATCGTTCAGTCCATTGATAAAAAAAACGACAAAGCGGCGTCCGTATCTCTTCGTTGCTACAAGAATCTCTGCCTGGTAAAAGAAATTAGAAAAGTTGCGGCACATACGGGACTAAACACAGTGGAATTTAAGAGGTTATACGCCAGCTTAATGCCGGATTCTCTAAATTTTAGGACGCCGGGAAAAGGAAAAATAAAAGTGCATAGTTATACTTTTCACCAAAAAAATTTAACTCGCCAGGGCCTATTCCAGTCTGCCATTGGCAGTGACGTTTTTTTTCGGCCAGACAGTCAGTCCACCACCCTGGACAAAGGGGTTCTGATGGCCATTTCCAATGAGGATGGAGTAAATCATGCCATAATAGGTGGGCGCGCAGATCAAAAATATTTCATTATTCCTCTGCAACAGTGCATTGCCATAGACGGTAAAAAAAAATCACCCATCGATCAGGATTCTTTAGTACTATTATTTGAAAGTGAGAAGTCGGAAGATATCGATCTGGAGCTGAGCTATTTAATCCCCACAATTACCTGGAAATATATTTGTATCATTGATGTTTTTGAAAAACTGGATAGGATAGACATTTTTTCACAGGCTTTCGTGAAAAATAGCTCCGGTTTTGACCTGGATAATGTTCCCATAATTTTCGATACATCTTCTTCCATCGAAGAGAGGCAACCTACGGATAACAAGACAAATGCAAAGAACAGCGATTCCGGCGTCCAAATAATGAAACCTGTGTTGGAGTCCAGTGGATTATCCTACAGCAGAAATTTTTCTATAAAAAACAATGCCTCTTCCGTTTGCGTTCTGCAATCCACGAAGGAAATTAAGCCAACATTAGAGTATATTGCACAATTACCCAAAAATTTTTTTGATGAGCAATTTCCCGGTGAAATTTTTTTGCAGATTAACAATTTGCTGATTGTAGAAAAAGCCAAGAAAGTTTGCGTAGATTCTGACGATGCCAACAGCTATGCCGTTATCTTCCGGAGAGTAGGTGAAGGTAGAAGTTTCGTCAGTAAGCAAATAGTATCCTCCATAAAAAAAGAAAATAAGTTTATCTTGAAAATGGGACAGGCGTCTGGCATACTCGCCACGGCGAAGCAGACGGATTTCAAACGATTATCAGAAACCCAATGGGAGTGTGGAGTGTGTGTATCAATAAAAAATGAGAAGGCATCGGATTCTGCTGTGTTGATCACCGCAGAAATGGAGGTTCCATGGAACATAACAAAAACAAATTTCGAGATGCAAAAATCTGACAATCCTGTTTGGAGAATTGAAGTCAAAGCCGGCGAATCGAAGGAGCTACATTGTTGCATCCGTGTAACTAGAAAATGAAGTCAAAAGGAGGACGGGCATAGCATGCAGTTGCGCTTGTATCCTGATCCAGTTTTACGGCAAACAGCGGAGGATGTTATCATTGGAGACATTGAAGCACGTAGAATTTTGGATGAGATGGCAAATAAAATGTACGAATGGAGAGGTGCCGGCTTAGCCGCTCCGCAGGTTGGCATCTCAAAAAAAATGGTTGTAATTGACGTTATGGATCCCAAGGTTCTCTATCAAATGATTAATCCAACCATTGTGCATAGGTCGGAGAATATGGTTGATTCTTCCGAAGGATGCTTGTCTGTCCCGTTGGTGACGGCTAAAGTTTCCCGCTATGCCAACGTTTTTGTGGAATATTATGATTGTAGCTATAAAAAATGTACAATTGATGCGTCTGGGTTGTTGTCCATATGCCTTCAACATGAAATAGACCATCTTTATGGAATTCTCTATGTGGATAAATTAAGCAGATATTGGCGCTCCTGCGTGCTGAAAAAATCAGCGAAATTGATGAAGGAATCGACGGCTAAGTTAGAATCCAATGATGCAGAAACATCGATTTTTAACATCGATGATACGGTTTGAATAGGCATTGTTAACTTATGTCCATAATCTTTATGGGAACATCTGATTTTTCGAAAAAAATTCTAACAGCGATGCTGGAGGCTGAGTTTGAAATTGCTGCCGTGTATACAAGGGCACCAAAGCCAACGGGACGTGGCTACAAAGTGATGAAATCACCAGTGCATGAATTCGCCGAAGAGCGCAGCATTATGGTATGCACACCAACGACACTGCGTTCTTCGGAGCAGGAGGCTGTGTTTAGATCACTGATGCCGTATGTGGCTGTCGTAGCGGCCTACGGCTTGATCATTCCACAAAATATTCTTGATATACCAACCCATGGCTTCATCAATGTGCACGCTTCTCTGTTGCCAAGATGGAGGGGCGCAGCTCCCATTCAGGCAGCGATTTTAGCAGGAGATCAGCAATCCGGTGTTAGCATAATGAAAATGGATGCCGGTGTTGATACTGGTGATATAATTTCCATGAAAAGTATCGATATATCCACCCAAACCACCCACGGTGAATTGTCAAAGCAGATGGCGATCTTGGGCGCCAAAATGATTGTGGAGACACTGAGTAATTTATCAAAAAGCCTTGCGGAAGCTTATTCTCAGCCGACGGAAGGAGTAACCTATGCGGGGAAAATTGGAAAAGAGTCTAACCGCATAGATTGGACTCAGTCGGCTGAGCAGATTTTGAGAATAATTTGCGCCTTTTCCCCTTATCCATCTGCCTGGAGTGAGATGGAAGGAATGCGGATCAAAATTATCAGCGCCAATATAGAAACGAATCATAACAAATTTCCTTACCATGGAGATAATTGTTGTGCTACCGGTGATTGTTCCGGTCTTCTGCATGGAGATATGACGGTATCCTGTGGTGATAGCCGGCGTATAAAACTTACACTCCTGCAACCGGCTGGGAAAAAATTCATGAATGCTGATGATTTTGCGAGAGGCTATGGGAAGCTAGTAGGAAAGCAATTTCATTGATAATTAAATCTTCTGCTACATCAATTGCATCCTCGGATTATGCTCCTGAGACATATTCTGCAGAATTAGCTAGCCAAAGTGAACAAATTGTATGCGCTGATGATACAATTTATGAAGGCAAGAATCAACAGGAAACACCTCTGCCAAATCCGCTACTAAAAATAAATAAAATTTACGAAAATATAGGCAAAGATTTGCGCCTCGCCCTGAACTCATGGATTGCTGAGCTTCGGGATCAGCGGGCATACTCCCACCACACACTATCCTCCTATGGAAATGATGTGAGTAATTTTATAAATTTTATTATGATACATCTCGGCGAAGGAAATCTTGGTCTACAGGCACTTCGGGAACTGAAGGTAGCAGATTTTCGTTCCTGGCTTTCCGAAAGGATTGGGATGCAAATATCTGCTCGATCAAATGTGCGAGCCCTATCAGCTATTAGATCATTCTTCAATCACCTTGCGAGACATAATCTTGTGGAACTGGATGCCATAAATGCAGTGCGCCGCCCGAAGCTAGCGGCTCTACTACCAAAACCCATAGATGAAGACGCCATCATAAATTTTCTTAATCTTGAGTATTTTTTTGAAAATGATTCCTCTTGGATTACCCTTCGTGATCGAGCACTGTACACAATTCTCTACAGCACTGGCATGAGAATCAATGAAGCTCTGAATCTAAAAATGCAAGATTTGCAGACGGAAATAAAAATATGCGGCAAGGGAAAAAAGGATCGAGTTGTGATAGTCCTTCCGATCGCTCTGGAGAGAATTCGTAACTATATTAACGCCTGCCCACATGATCTGATCAGAGGATATTTGTTCGTTGGCTTGCGTGGGAAGAAACTGCATGCATCCTATGTGGATAATCGTCTACAGGAATTGAGGGATATCCATAATCTTCCGGATCATGCCAGTGCTCATGCGTTTCGCCATAGCTTTGCGACACATCTCATAAAAAATGGAGCGGATCTACGGTCCGTACAGGAATTGTTGGGACACGAATCGCTGTCAAGCACTCAAATATACACACAAATAGACGATGATAATCTATTGAAAGTTTATTCTCAAACTCATCCTCTAGAAGGAATGGAGAGGAAGGATCATGGTGGGTAATTAGCACAGTCATGCACACTAAATATAAAGGGTATGTTGGAGAATTTATAGCGGCGTTGCTGCTGATGCTAAAGGGTTTTAAAATCCTGGCCCGAAGATATAAAACCAGCTGTGGAGAAATCGACATAATAGCCAAAAGGGGAGAGTTAGTAATATTTGTGGAGGTAAAAGTTCGTAAAGATTTACAGAAATGTTTCGATGCCATCACCGAGCGACAAATCCAGCGCATTCGGCGAGCATCTGAGATATTTTTGCAAAAATGCAGGTGGTTCGGGAAATATCAAATTAGATATGATGTTGTGTTGATTGCCGGCTGGCGATGGCCAATGCATGTGGAAAATGTTACTCTCTAGAGGGTCTAGGACATTCCACCGGCGCTATCGAGACAATTTGTATATTTTTTTTGTCTACCCTCAATTACTCGAGGCTCTGATTCCCAGATCACAGTGGAGATAATTTTATTGTTTATTCTCCAGTGTTTTAAAAATTAATCTTTTCAAAAAGATGGAAAATAGATACCATATGCTGGTATTAGCAGAAGGATTAAGTGATGAGCAAAAGTGCATTTGCAAGAGTTTTGTGGTGTTGTGGGTTTGTATTGTTGTGGCAGGGTGGCTGCACTAGGATAAATAATCGCTTCAGCAATGCTAGTACCGTTGGCACTTCTCAGCAAAATGCCAGCAGTAGTACTGTAGATGCAACTGGGCTAGAGCATATCCCATATGTAGGAGTTCGCCATGCGGATCACAGATCCGAGTGGAATCTTGCAGAATTGTATGACGCTCCTACAGACACACGCATTGCATCTACCAAAAATACCGTAGAAAAACTAGCTCGTCGTTTCGCTACATCCTATAAAAACAGAGTTTCAATCACTAACCTGATGAACGCCATCGATGGTTACGAACTTATAATAAAGACATGCGGAAAGATATCTTTGTATGCCAATCTCTATGCTGCCACCAGGCAAAACAGTGATGATGCCCTTGTTTTTCAGCAAACTTTGGAGGAGTGGATTGCTGATATCAATAAAAGTATAGTATTTTTTGAATTGGAGATTGCTAAATTAGATCCCAAAGCTCTTGCCGTTGCCATCGAACGGGATCCGCGATTAGCAAAATATGAAACCTGGATAAAAAGTATAATCAAAAACAAAAAACACGATTTATCCACAGCAATCGAAGAAATTCTTACCCAAAAAAATCTAGTTGCAGAAAATGCTCAGCAGAAATTTCATCGAGAATTGCTAACCCGCATAAAGATTGATTTTGAGGGTATAATGATGGGACTGCCGCAGGTGTTGAGCATTTCCGGAGAATCCAGCAATTCCCTCCTGCGGGAAAAAGCGTTCAGGGGGATTGCAAAAAAACTGGAGCAGGAAAATTTCTATCTGAAGCACATATATAATAGCATTCTGCTGAACAGATGCATCGAGACATCACTGAGAAATTACGATTTGCCTGAATCATTTCGGCACATATTCAACGATATTGATCAACGTACCGTTGATGCGCTCACCACCTCCGTTGTCAACAGCTATCCCAACATATCTCACCGCTACTATCGTCTAAAAGCAAAATTAATGGGCAAGGAAAAGTTGGAATACTGGGATCGAAACGCACCGGTTAATCTAACAAATATTCTAAATCGCAAATTTTCCTACAGGAAAGCCATAGAGATTGTTAAGTGTGTTTTTCAGTCTTTCTCAGACGAGTTTGGGAACATAGCATCCAGCTTCATAGACAATGGTTGGATAGATGTTTATGCTCGGAATGGGAAAATCTCCGGAGCTTTCACCATTTGTAATGGCAGTGAACATCCATATATCCTGCTGAATTACATGGGATCTCTAAACGATGTTTCGACCTTAGCCCATGAACTGGGGCATGGCATTCATAATTCCCTGAGTCTCAAGAATGGTCCTCTGCTGATGCAAATTCCCATAGCTCTACAGGAAACTGCATCATTATTTGCGGAAAATCTTCTGTTTGATGAGATATATAAATCCGCCAAAACCAATCGGGAAAAGATAGACTTGCTCTGCAAAAAAATAGAGAAAGTTATAAATTCTTCTCTACGACAGATTGCATTTTTTGAATTTGAGCGGGAAGTTCATGATCTGAGAAGACGCAAGGAATTGACCTGCTACGATTTTTCAAGACTTTATCTAAAAAATCTCCGCAAATACCTTGGCGATGCCGTTAACGTGGATTCCTGTGTTGGGAACAGCTGGTCCTGTGTCCATCACTTTTTCGAATCTCCATTTTATGTGTACAGCTATGCATTTGGTGAGTTGCTCACAACAGCCCTCTACAAATCCTACCTGGGTACTACGCCAGATTTTAGGGAAAAATATGTTAGTGCCCTATCGCAGGGAAGTATTGATCGCTGTGATGTCATGACCAAAAAGTTTGGACTTGACATAAATAGCCAGAGATTTTGGAGCAATTGCCTCAAGCTGATAGAAGAAAATGTGGACGAATTGGAAAGATTGTGCAGGGCAGAGGGCTATTATCTACGTAACTAAATGGCATCGATAGTCAGCAAAAAAAATGCAAAAAACTTCTGTTGACTTAGTTAAACCATAGATTTTTAAGGTTTACCGACAATTTTATGGCAGTTTCCGGCCGGAGATCTCCACAGCGGTAGTTCCTTTTCTCTACGACGAGGTCAACAGACGTGCACTCGTTTTTGTATTCTATTCCAGTGCTGTATTTGATTAATTTATGCTGTTTGCCTCCAAATACTATCTGAGCTTTCAGGACAGTGTTGGTATTGGTTTTCCAGCGCATATCCAGCATAGCTCCTCTGTACGTCTCATCAATTCTGTTAACCGTATTGGATTGGCCACCATTATTTGTTGAGCCACCGAATGGATCATAAAAACTATGCTGGCCGTTAAATACCAATGCATCAATGTCGATTTTATCGCTAATGTATTTGATGCCAGATTCAAGTCGAAGGAATCTGTGGTCTTTTGTCGCATAGCTGCAGTTGGTTACAAATGTCAGGGCATCGGACAAATGTATATTGACGGAAGAGATAATGTTGGAATGTTTGTACTTCATGCCAGTTGTTTCATTTTTTTCAGAAACGGCTGAAAGTTCTACCGAGCGTCCCAGAACAAAATCACAAATATTATCTCCACCATTCGTATAAAAAGACGTCTTAAAGCCGTAGCAAAGTCTACTGCCAGGATCTACGCCATATTGTGATACAGATCTGTTGTTGGTGGCGAAGTTAATGTCGTTTATGTCGCAGAACTGATCTTCAAAAATATCGAAGTATTTTTTATTTACGGATATTATAGCGCCAACTATTGGTGTGAATATTGTGCTAAATTGATCACCTTTCAGGACAAGTGGCCATTTCCATATACAGCTTAATTGAGGGCTGATGCAAAATTTTGAATTATATTCGGAATGTTCTTTTTCAGAAACTCGCAGTATGTGCAGTGATAGCAAAGCTTTGATATCCAAAATATGGCCATTAGATAACAGCAAATTTTTGCTAATGGAAACATTGGATATGAGTTTTTGTAATGATCTATGATCATTGAAATCAAAATTTACAAAAATTGTATCCACATCCATGGTTCCAAAAACAAATGGTACGGAAAAATTTTTCTCTATCACCGGGAAAATGCGTGGCACAACGCTACCCAGCAAATCCTGGAAAAACATTGCTTCTAGCAAAAAATAATTTCTGCCCTCAAATTTTTCGAGTTTTATATTGGTTTCCAGAAGATTTTCCGGCTCTGGGAAAAACGGGAATCTTTTAAGATAAAAATGGTCCGACACAAGATTTACATCTGCTCCACATCTCCACATTTCATCTATTTCATAGCGAAATTTTGCAAAAATATGGCCACGATATCCAGATTTGATAATTTTTCCTGTTTCTCCAGGAATATCAATGTATTGGGTTTGGGTACCCAAATTTTTCTGATCATGATTTTTTAGAGAATCCGTATTGGTAATGCTGGCATCTACACACAGTTCACCATGCTTAAATCTGTAACCATAGTATCCCCACAGCACCACTCCAATTTTAGATGTAATAATTGGCTTGAGCAACAATTCTTGGGAATTTGAAATGGAAAACAAATATATCGGCATAAAACCTAGCCCCATTTTGTTTGATACAGAATAGCGGGGAGCAAGAAATCCGTTTTTACTCCTTACATTGGGATGAGGATGAGATAAAAACGGCAGTGTAAAAATTGGCTGTCCAAATACTTCGAAACTGACATTCTCATATTCCATATTCTGTTCTTTATGTATTTTCACATGGTGAGATTTAATCTGCCAGGTAACGTTTCCGGAGTCATTGCACTTGTAGCAGGGAGTATAAACTACATCGTAGAGCTCGAATGTTCCATCATTTATGGATGCCCAACTGGCGGCCAATCGAGCTTTATCGTTGCTGATAGTTTTGATGTTTTTTGCATACCCGCTGCTGAAATCTTTACGTACCAATAGCTTATCAAGAAAATATGTATTCTGTTTTTCATCCTTGATAATAACGTTACCGCTGGCTTCTATGGTTTCAGATTTTTTATCATAGGAAATATTGTCTGCAGCAACGATTCTTTTGTAGTATATGACCAACACGTTTCCGGAACATAACATATTGTTTTTAGTGTGCCTTATTGTATCTGAATTGATCAATGATATTTCATCAGCACATGCTGGAAAGATAGTAGCACCCAATAGTATCAGGATTACCTTGGGTATCCAAGGGCGTTTAAACATGCTATGCCTCTCTCCAAATCAACAGAGCGATTGATATGCATAAAGCTATCAGCACCACCGCAAAGCTGGCCAAATGAATTGGTACAACTCCTCCACAGGCAAAAGATTCTAGAATATTATCTAGGAAACGCATCATGATGGAAATTGCAATGATTTTTACAGATACGCTGGTTTTTGTTTGGTAGCGATTAATGGGGAAGCAGATGATTGCCGCCATCAGTGCAAATAAAATAAAATACAGGCAATTGGCCAGCAATCGCTGCAATTCCATCTCGTATAGTTTAAGTTCTATTCTGCAGTGTTTTTGTATATTGTAGAGCTTATGCAGTTGATATATGCTATGTCTCTTAGGTGGTTTTGATAATATTTCGATCAAATCTGAGGAAATGTTGTAATGCAGCAGACGCATACAGCGGTCAATGTTTTTGTAATAATGATGTGAAAATTGCTGTTGGTCATGGGATTTTTTATCGAAATTCATCAGTAATTCCGGTATATTTTCTATTTTCCCACAACTAACGACATTAACATCCCGCAAGGTCCATGCGGATTTTTCAATGGAAATTTCCTGAGTAAAAAGACGATCATTGTTTTGCATATCAAAGGCATACAATCCATGTAAACGAGTATTAGCAAAACTTTTTACAAAAACCAGCATGGCGTCTTCTGGAAAATTCATCCAGATATTCCTGTTAATTTCATCGCGTCCCTGTTGAAGACATGC
>JAIRZO010000097.1 GCA_031267195.1 Holosporaceae bacterium
TCAGCATCTACTGCAGTTGCTTTGAATAATTTACTTACAGCTAAAAATGCAGAAAAACTACGCAAATTGTTGATTTTAACTGAAATATGAGCAATCTAATCCATAATCCGCGTTAATAAATAAACTCTTTATGTAGCGGTCTCTAGCACATATATCAACAGCAATCCCAAACAAAAAATCCACCCACAGCAAGAAGCGAAAACAGCATCGGAGCAACGCTGCTTCCGCTAATGGCTGCAAATGGACGATGCTAGGTCCCGACTATGGATCTAAAACCCATAATCTCCCATTCCCCCGGGTGCTCCCGGGCCACCCATCGGCATTTCTGCTTTTTTCTCAGGTTTTTCCGCAATCATACACTCGGTGGTGGCCATCAGACTAGCGATGGACGCTGCGCTCTGCAACGCGATTCGCACCACTTTTGTGGGATCTATGATACCGGCCTTTATCATGTCAGTGTATTCACCTCTACGGGCATCAAACCCAAAATTAAAGCTGTCATTTTCCAGAATCTTACCCACCACCAGAGAAGCATCCAGGCCGGCATTTTCCACGATTTGACTAGCCGGTGACTGGATAGCGCGTTTCAGAATGTCCACCCCAAGCCGCTCGTCGTCATTTTTGCAGTCAAGGTTGGACAGGATCTTTGTTGCACGCAGAAGAGCTATTCCACCACCGGGCACGACACCTTCGGATACAGCAGCGCGAGTAGCATTTATAGCATCTTCCACACGGTCTTTCCGTTCCTTCACCTCGGTTTCAGTGGCACCACCGATTCTGATGACAGCAACTCCACCCGACAATTTCGCCAATCGCTCCTGCAATTTTTCCTTATCATAGTCGGAAGTAGATGTCGTCATCTGGGTTCTCAGCTGACCGCAGCGGGCTTCGATGTCCTGTTTTGCGCCAGCACCGTCGACCACGGTAGTATTATCCTTGTCGATGAAGACTTTTTTTGCATTACCAAGCATTTTAATGTCGATGGAATCCAATTTGATACCGAGATCTTCGCTAATCACCTGTCCGCCAGTCAGAATAGCAATATCTTCCAGCATGGCTTTACGTCGATCACCAAAGCCCGGAGCTTTCACCGCAGCCACTTTCAAGCCACCGCGCAATTTATTGACTACTAGAGTAGCCAGAGCTTCTCCTTCGACGTCTTCGGCAATGATCAGCAGTTGCCGTCCCGCCTGGACAACCTTCTCCAGCAGTGGCAGCATTGGCTGCAAAATTGAGAGTTTTTTTTCGTGTATAAGGATATAAGGATTATCCAATTCGCAGGTCATCTTCTCAGAATTAGTGACGAAATATGGTGAACAGTAGCCTCGATCAAACTGCATGCCCTCCACGACTTCCAATTCTGTCTCCAGCGATTTTGCCTCTTCAACGGTTATAACTCCCTCCTTTCCCACCTTTTCAAAGGCTTTGGAAAGCATATCTCCCACCGAACTATCGCCGTTAGCGGAGATGGTGCCGATTTGAGCGATTTCTTCCGGTGTGGAGATTTTCTTCGAGACAGTTCCCAACATTTCGGTCACGGCCACAACGCCGGCGTCAATACCCCTCTTAAGGTCAATGGGATTTATGCCGGACGCCACAACTTTAACCGCTTCCTTTACTATGGACTGGGTCAAAACAGTTGCCGTGGTGGTACCATCCCCGGCTAAGTCATTTGCCTTGCTGGCCGCCTCTTTGACCATCAGAGCCCCCATATTTTCAAACTTGTCGGACAACTCAATTTCCTTTGCCACTGTCACTCCGTCTTTAGTTATCTTGGGAGCACCAAAACTTCTCTGGATAACCACATTTCGTCCCTTAGGTCCCAAAGTAACCTTAACGGCACTAGCCAGTTCATCAACACCCTTCAACATTCTACTACGAGCATCTACCGCAAATCTTATATCCTTTGCTGACATTATCTTACTCCTCTAATATTAGAATAAAAAATCACATAAAACGAAAAAATTCAGATGAATCCCAAACCAAGAGCTACTGCAGAATCCCCAGAATATCCGATTCCTTTAATATGATGTATTCTTCACCTTCAATTTTAACTTCACTACCACCCCATTTGGCAAAAAGCACGCGATCCCCCACCTTAACGTCCAGAGCATGAATATTCCCCTTTTCGTCACAACTGCCGGGACCAACAGCAAGAATTTCACCTTCAACTGGTTTTTCTTTGGCGGTATCCGGAATGATTATGCCACCCGGAGATGTCTCCTCCTGGTCCAGCCTTTTAATTAACACCTTATCCTTTAATGGCGTAAAATTCACAGTGTTACTCATTAATTTTCCCTCCAACATTATTATTTGATTTTTAATACTAACAAACCATCATATGCCAAGCAATGCGTCCAAATATTTTCAATCTTTCAGGTAAGTAGATCTGGTCCTTGAAGTGTCTTCAAGGTGAATAACACAAAAAAACACGCACTGCACGCGGTAATGCACGAAACAGAACAGATCAAAACAACTACTCTACAATTCTTGAAATACATTGTACGCAAAGCCAGGAATATATCACAAAAACCATCAAAAACGCCTCATTACGCAAAGGCGAGATGTATTCTAACACCATATTTGTGGCTTTTCAATTTAAAAATTTCATAATCAACACAAAATTTAACTTTATGTTAATACAATTATTGGATACTATTGTTTACCGTAATTTTGGAGGTTATGAATATGAAAAAAGACTCGTTAGTTGCCATGTTGTTGTGTGGTGTATTTTTGCTACCATCAATGATCTATGCAACTGAAACATCTAGTACTAAAGAAGCAGCTCCTGAAGAGGGCAGCATCGCTGCGGCAAATTCGGCAGCAGCAGATGGTGCTGGAACCACAGGCGCTAAACCAGGGGAATCGACAGAGCCCACAGAGCAAACAATAGCAGCAAAAGAGGCTGAAGCAGAGGCTGCTGCTAAAGAAGCCGAATCTGCAGCTGCAACTGTCGGGGCGGCAGCATCTGCTGTTGAAAATAGCGAAACTGCAGAGGCAGGACCTCAGGCTGGAACAAGTGCTGGCACTGGAAATAAATAATAATTGGGGAAGGCTGAGACATCTTGCAGCGATGGATAGCTCTCGAGGCAACAGAGTCGCAGCTGGAACTGGATGAACAGCTGGGATGGCCCAGAAACTGGAGGGATGGTACCAAGGTTTTCTACGCCCTACCCAGCTTGCCAGTTGGTCTGGATAGGAAATACTATCTCGAACCAAAATGAAGCAAGACCATACACTGCCAGACTGATTGAAAAAATAACCTGGTGCGAGACTGCGACCTGATCCCGGACAGGGTAACTAGACCGTATTATTCACAGGATAGTGCATGGCTTATTTGCTGATTGTAGAATTTAAATGTGTACAGAGAACTGGCAGCGGCCGGCATTGAACTGCCGCTAGCGGTGGGGGAATACTACTGGAGAATAGATCAACAAACGGCCATAGAGGTCAACGTTTGAAACTCTAGGATTTCCTAGGATTATACACCTAAGAATAAAGAAAAGAATATTTCTAAATACTAAACAATACGGTTAGCTTTCGAAACAGAGTTATACTATGCTCATTCAAAATGAGACTCCGGACTTGGAAGGCTATAATTGCCGTGAATTTTCTCCTTCGAAATCCGCTTCTTATTTTGAATGAGTAATATCACAGAAAAAATGCGATCCAGAATCAATGATAATTGGGATTGCGCTATATAGATAGCAATGTATATTTATTAAGCAACAGAATTATTGACAATTCAAGCATTTCCTTGGATTTTGAGTAACATTTCGTTTTTCGATACAATCTAGCAAGATAATATCGCAACAAAGAATTGTATGACTCATACCAGGCAAGTTTCTGATTTTGTTACAATATGCTTTAGGTCTGCGTCTTCAGCAAAAACCTCTGCGTACGACATGTTTCCGTCTGTACAAACTCTAATTCGTTTTTTTTTGTTATTTTACTCCAAAATTTTTTTAAGGTTTCGGAACTTCCATCGCCGACTTCAAATTTAACAACGCGAATTATGGATTAGGATGCTCATATTTCAATACATTCCAATGTTTAATTAAACATTCTCGTACCGACGAAAAAGCAACAAATATCTGAGATTTCAGCATCTACTGCAGTTGCTTTGAATAATTTACTTACAGCTAAAAATGCAGAAAAACCACGCAAATTGTTGATTTTAACTGAAATATGAG
>JAIRZO010000068.1 GCA_031267195.1 Holosporaceae bacterium
GGAAGTGAATCTGTAGTTTTTCCCAACACTTCCAGGTACCGGTGAAACAATGAACGAGCAAGAATTTCCACCTGTCTGCCTGCATCGTTGACGTAGTATTCTTTAGTAACATTATAACCCACAAAGGACAGTAGATTGGCCAAAACATCTCCGACAATGGCACCACGTGCATGTCCGGCATGCAGCGGACCTGTAGGATTTGCGGATACATACTCAACATTCACTCGTTGACCCTTCCCCAGATCCAATTTTCTAAAATTTCCAGCAAGAGTAACCTTCAGCTGCTCCTGCAAAAGATGCCTAGGAATCTTCCAATTTATAAATCCTGGGCTTTTAACCGAAAGATCCAGGAAATTCTCATTACCATCCAGAGAATTGCATATCTGCTGAGCGATATCCATGGAAGAGCGTCCGAGCTTTTTCGTCAGTAGCATTGCTATATTGGTGGAAAAATCACCGAAGGAATCATTTTTGGGATGATCAACCCAAACCAAATCGCCAAACTCATCCGGTATCTGCTCTCTAATAATATTGCAGTAATGGGAGAACAAAAATTTTTGCATTTTTTACTATCTAAATCTTTACGCGCAATCCATCCAGAGTTTCATTAAGCACCAATTGGCATGCCAACCGCGATTGCATGGCAACGCCAATGGAACCATCAAGAGCATCATTTTCCTGGTCGGATATTGAAGGTAGTTTGTCCTGCAGATTTTCTATAATCACATGGCAGGTGCCACATATGCCAATGCCTTCACAGGCATTCGTAATGTGAATATCATTTTCCTGAGCAACCTGTAGAATTGTCTGCCCTGTTATGAAATTCACGGTTCGTTCTGTTTCGTTCCTCATGATAAAAACAATAACACCACCCTTTTTGGATAACATATTCACAATTACCTCCCACGATTGTATTTTTTAGTATACACGACTAACGTAGTCCTGTCATATTTGCTGACCACTCCGGATCAATCGCATCACCGGGAGTTTCAATTTCGCGCCTATTATTCCCACTTATATCAACACTGCAGATTTTTTCTCGTTTAGAATAATCCTGATGTGAGTACATAATAACACGACCATTCGGAGACCATGTTGGTCCTTCCAGCATATATCCGGATGCCAAAACCCTTTCACCGATACCACTCGGGTGAACTATTCCTATATAAAATATACCATTCCGAAATTTTGAGAACGCAACCCAATCGCCGCGTGGAGACCATACCGGAGTGGCATATCTATAGCCTGCATCGTAGGATAATCTACGGATATTTGATCCATCGGCATTCATTACATAAAGTTGCTGTGTTCCTGATCTATCCGAATTGAACACTATGAATTGCCCATCCGGGGAAAGACACGGAGACGTATCAATGCATATACCTCTGGTTAATCGCTGCAATTCCTTGGTTTCTAGATTCAACCGAAAAATGGATGATGTCCCTTTGCGGGATAGACAAAAGAGTAAAAACCTTCCGTCAGGCGAATAGCGGGGAGCATAGACCATGCCATCCATTTGCAGCAACAGAAAAATTTTTCCGGTCTGGAGATTGCCTTGGTATAGGCCAGCAGATATGGGCACCCGGCGACCATTCACTATTTTTTCTCTGTAGGCAAAGAAGGTAAAACACCGACCATTGGGAGATAGACGTGGTGTTAGAACAGTGGTTGCACCGCTTGTTAGATAGCGATGACCGAATCCATCCTGATCCATCAGGGCAATTCTATGGATTTTCTGTCCATTCCGTGCACGATTTAAAGCTACATACATAATTTTTGTATCGAAATAACCGTTTTCTCCTGTTATTTTTTCATAAATATAATTGGATATGATATGAGAAATTTTCCGCCAATTCCTTATGGAACCCTGGATAGATATCCCTCCCAGACGCTTTTCGGAAATAATATCATACAGCACCATTACAATCTGCAACTGCGATCCCGAAACATTCACATGAGCACTCAGGAGATACTGAGCATTTATGAGATTCCATAGTTTGTACAGCGGCTGAATATTTGCCGATGACAGCTCCTGCATAAACGCTTTTTCATGAACCGCTCGAAAAAATGATGTGCTCTGCAGGTCATTTTTCACAACACAGGAAATGTGATTTGCAAGAACCTTGTCTGCACCGGACATGCTAATTGCGATGGAAACTGGCTTCAGGACGCCACGATTGATTTCTATGACCAGTGGTGAAGATTTTTCTGTGAATTTTGCAGCAACACCAGGAGTATTTTTACTGATGGACTCATATTTGGGAACAGTGCCTCTGCTTCCAGCTAACATAACTTTGGAAAATACTAAAGAGTTATCACTGAAAGCATACAGCAGTAGCAGCAGCGCTGATAACAACATTCTTCTATAGAAATTCAACATATTCACCCCATTTCATTGCATATATGATACATGAACAATCTCATCACCTTCCCGATGCTTTCCCCACATCGAATGCAAAGATAAATTCTCGAAACAATTCGGTCTTATTGGGAGGCAGGGAAAGCGGACTTGCTTCCAGTATTGCTCTTCTGGCACCATCGGCCGCTGCTCTGAACACAGGATCTGTTGCATACCTCTCCTCATTCACCACCATTAATTCCGACGGAATAACCTCACCATTATCACCTAGTTTTATCCTTATCTCTATTATTAAACTATCTGCACCTCTTATGCCAGAGGGAACAACCCAATGTGGCTTTATTTGGGCGGAGATCATGTTATATTCGTTCTCCGAAAGTCCACCTGCCATGCCAAATCCATTGCCGGACTGACCGATATTGCCAACGCCATCACCGCGGCCAGCAGATGTTCCATTGAAATTTTTGAGACTGTCACTGATTGTTTTTTCGAATGCATGATCTGACTGGCTACGTTCTTTGCTTTTATTTGATCCGGACATTTGTGCAGCAATGTTTTGTATTTTCTTTCTATTTTCATTTTTCTTTTTTGCTTTTTCGCTTTCGGATATTATGTTTATAAGCTCTTTTCTGATCTTGTTCTTTTTTTTAATTCTCTGTTCTCTTTTTTCTTCCTGCTCTTTTTTCTTTTGTTCTAATTTTTTTCGTTCTTCTAATTTCTTATGTTTCTCCTCTTTTTCATTCTTATTTTTTTCTAATTTTTCTTTTGGAATCGACTCTTCATCTTGATTTGAATCTTGCACCTGCGGCGTTTGATTGTTTTCTGTGCCGCTGTCTGCTGACACAGTATTTTTGTTTTTGTCCACATCGCTGCTGTCATCATCAGCAGTATCCTCAACCTCATTATCAGCACCAAATTCCTGTGCCTGCTCCTGCGGTTTTTTCGGATCTTCCTGCTCCTCTGGATTCTCTGGTAATAAATCCCGGGCTCCATAATCGTCCGGATCAATTTTATCATTTGCTGTTTTGTTGTTTTCTGCTTCGTTATTTTCTTCAGTGGATAACGATTTCAGAGATTCTGGCGTTGAGTGCAGTGACATTCGCTGCTGCGAATACTTTTCAACATATCCCTGCACCTCTCCATCTCCAACCATATCCACATCCACAAACAAATTCGATGATTGTCTAGGCAAATGCAATGATATTGCACAGCACAGCAAGATTAATCCATGTAGTGCAATCGAGTAAATGGAAAATCTAGCAAAATGCGATTCATCTCTGTGGCGAAGCATTTAATTGTTGCCTTTGTTCCTGAGGCGATTCTGTTACTAAAACAACTTTTCTAAATCCAGCTCCATTGATTAGTTCCATGATTTTCATAATTTGTCCATAGGAAAGACTCTGGTCGCCACGCACAAATATTCGCACATCTTCGACATTTTCCTTTGTTACGGCCAACAATTTTTCCGTTAGTGTATTTCGATCAATTTTCACATCTCCGATAAAAACATCTTCATCTTTGTTGATATGCACAATAATCGGCATATCATTGCCCTGAATGTTGGAAGCCTTAGCGCTGGGTAAATTAACTTTGATGCCTGTTGTAAAAAAAGGCGCTGTAACCATAAAAATTATCAAGAGCACCAGCATGACATCTATCATCGGAGTAACATTGATGTCGCTCATGGGAGCCCGTCGTAACCCCCTGTTTTTGCTTTTCCCGATCGGCAATGCCATATTTCCTTGCTCTCAACCGAAGATGTATACCATGTCACCGTGTACTTAATTTTTCATCGAAATAAACCGAAACATTCACCGATTTATTCAATAATTTCTATTCCACTGAAGAAAAAAGCGATTTCCTTTACTGCGTTCTCATTGCTGTCGGATCCATGAACCACATTGCGCTCAATACTTTCACCAAAATCTCGACGAATGCTGCCCACCTCGGCATTGGCAGGATTTGTGGCACCCATGGCTTTGCGGTTCACCTCAACAGCATCTGGTCCTGCCAAAACCTGTACCACCACAGGACCAGATGACATATATTCGCAAATGCTGTCGTAAAATGCCTTGTCCTTGTGGATTTCATAAAATTTTTCGACCTGGGCTTTTGTGAGCAGCAGTTTTTTTTGAGCAACGATTTTCAGACCGACTGTTTCCAAACGATCATTCACTTTTCCCGTAATATTCCTTGCCACTGCATCTGGTTTGATAATCGAAAGAGTTTTTTCCATATTTTTGCTTCCCATATTTATTCGCTTAGGTTATTTTTCCCCATCCCCGGGAGGATTGTTTCCAGTAATTAACATTTTTTCCTTCCATTTTCAAGTTTTCATATAGAGCATTCGCCAGTGCAATCTGGGATATATCCTCAAACACAAATATGATTTTCTTGAATGGGGCACATGAGCCATCCCAGCGAGAAAAATCGAAGGTATCCATCAGCAATAGCACCGTTGCTTCGTTGGGATTTTCATAGTTGCTGGTGAAATAAATGGGCTGTTGATCGCAAAAACCAGATTTGCTATGTCCATGTGGAATGAATGATAGCGGAGTAAATGTCCACAGCGTCCGATCCACCAAAGTGACCTGTTCCTCAATGGGGCTAAAAAAAATACACCGCATTCCAGATTCATACACCTTTTCCAGAATGCGTACCGCGACTGATACGATTCCCTGTGAAACGTGATATATATTCAACTCCATATCAACCATTCCATTTTTGTTGGTTTTTGGCCATATGTTGCTGTTGTAGTTTTGTTTCCAGAATTTTTTCGACCCTGCTATAGGATTCTTTCGGGGTTTCGCCGGATGTGTCGACCACAACATAATCATCGCTAATGGTCAATGGAGCGATGTCTCGCGATGAATCGCTGGCATCCCTTTCCACGATGTTTTTGTAAACTTCTTCGTAGGTGATGGCATGATCGCTGCGATTGATATAGGCAAAACGGCGCTTTGCGCGGACGTCTGCGCTAGCGGTTAGATATATTTTACATATGGCATCAGGAAAAACTACGGTGCCGATGTCTCGACCATCCATCACCACGCCGTTGTAAATGTCATCGATGTCCCGAAGACATTCTCTCATTAATTCTGTCACGAGTGTTCTAATTTGCGGCAATTTCGCCATTTCGGAAGCTCTGATGCCAACTTTCTCTGATCTCAGCACGTCTTCGGAAAAATTTATTTTATCATAGGTGTCGTTTCGTAGATCCGCAGCCGCAGATACGTTGTAGATATCCATGGCCGCAACTTTTCTGTAAAACAGCCCGCTATCCATGTATTTAAGGTTAAAACGCTGAGCCAATAGGCGAGCAATGGTACCTTTCCCGCTGCCGGCAGGACCATCAATCGCTATTACCATTGATTTTGTCTTACGTATGTTATTTCTCCGGACTATAACCTATAATCCAACTGGTATATCTCTACCATCAATCCGAAGACCGGTGAATATCAGCATAGGAGCCGCCAAGCAGATGGATGAAAACGTTCCCACAATCAACCCGATTAAAATCGGAAAGCAAAAATCGAATATTACCTTGCCACCCAACAAACACAGCGCTAAAAGAGATAACACAGTGGTAAAGGAGGTAAGTATGGTCCTGGATAATGTTTCATTAATAGATCGATTTAGAAGATCAACGAGGGATAATTGTCGGTAAGACTGTATGTTTTCCCGAATGCGATCAAACACCACCACCGTATCGTGAATTGAGTAGCATGCGGTCATCAATAGAGCTACGATGGCATTAACACTGAACTCGAAATAGTGGAATATGGAATAAAATCCCAACAGCACAATGCAATCGTGGGCCAATGCTATGACACCACAAAGGGCAAATTGCCATTCGAAGCGCATCCATACATATACTAAAATTGCAAACAGAGAGAGAATGACTGCGAAAATAGCGTCATGCACAAGCTCATTACCAACTTTGGGACCGATTTTTTCTATTTTCCGATACTCTACGTTATCACCCAGAGTAGTTTTGACCTTTTCCAACGCAGCGTTTTGCTCCTCCTGGGTCACACCATGATTGGGAACTCTGATTAGCACATCTTTTTTGGATCCAAATTCCTGCAGATATATTTCACCAATATCCAAAGCATTTAGCTTGGCGCGAATTGCTCCAAGATCTGCGGCTTCCGGCGTTCTTATTTCCATAACGAATCCACCCTTGAAATCTATTCCAAAATTCAGACCATGGAAAACAAAAGCACCGATACTGAAAATCGTCAGCAACAGGGAAAACATAAATACCTTTATCCTATGAGATGTGAAAGATATGGTAGTATCATGTGGTATTAGTTCATGGAGTTTCATTATTCCTTACCCTTTCTATTACAGTGGAATAGCAACACGATATTTCAGTCGGAGCAGCAGCGAAATTATATACCTGCTAAGGGTGGTGGACGTGAAAAACGAGATTATGGTACCTAGGATGGTAGTGATGGCAAACCCTTTTACTGGACCAGTTCCCACATAATATAAGCATGCCATGCCGATGACAGTATTCAAATTAGAATCCACAATGGATGTCATGGCCAACGTGTAACCCTCTTCGATGGCTTTTACTAATTTTGCTCCTTTGCGGAGGTGTTCTTTAATTCTTTCATTGATGAGAACATTGGCATCCACAGCCATGCCGACAGTCAGGGCTATGCCCGCTATGCCAGGTAAAGTGAGTGTGGCCTGCAGACAGGACAATCCAGCGATCAGCAGCAGCAGATTCACCAAAACTACCACGTTGGCGATCATGCCGAAGGACGAATACCATAGTACCATGAAGACTAGCACAAAGAGACAAGATAACAGGGTTGCAAAAATACCAGAGCGGATGGAATCCGATCCTAAATCTGGGCCCACCGTCTTTTCTTCAATAATATTTAGTGGTGCCGGCAGCGCGCCCGCTCTCATCAACAATGCCAGATCCTGAGCCTCCTCAACGATAAAATGATCGCTGGTGATTATACCGGATCCATTTGGAATGGTGCTGTTTATCACCGGCGCACTTATGATTTGATTATCTAGGATAATAGCAAATCTTTTCCCCTGATTTTCTCGAGTGAGATCTGCAAATTTTTTTGAACCAAATGCATTGAACTTAAAACTCACGGCCGGACGATTATATTCATCATAATTGAGACGAGCATCCACAAGAGTCTCTCCTCCTATGAAGACCTGTTTCTTGACTGCCAGCATTTTCCCATCTTTTTCAGATCTAAGATACATGCTACCAAACGGAGCGACAGTTTTTGTGTCGGAGCTGTCTATTTCCGGTACTTTTTCATCCACAAGTCTGAAAATCATCTTCGCAGTGCGACCAAGCATTTGCTTCACGTGAGATGGATCCTGCAGACCTGGAATCTGCAGTAAAATGCGATCGACTCCCTGCCGTTGAATGTTTGTTTCCCTGGTACCGGTTTCATCCACGCGCTTGCGGACAATTTCTATGGAACGATCAACAGCGTCATATTTCCGTCGCTGTAGCGCTTCGGCCGTAGGAGTGATTGTAACATGGATGCCGGAGATATCTACTTTACAATCAGGATCGATGCTACCGAGCACAGTCCTTGCTTTTCCTATTTTTGAAGAATCCTTCAGATCAAATTCAATGCACTGCTTGCCTCTAGTAATATTGCGAGGAAAATTGCTTCCATAGGGAACCGACTCTTTCCTCAGGACTGTTCGTACTCCATCCAAGATTTGATTCAGATAGTCATTGACAACGGTGTCCATATCAACTTCCAACAGCAGGTGCGCTCCACCCCGGAGATCCAATCCCAAATAGATTTTTTTGTTTGGCATCCAGCTGGGGAGCCTACTGGATAGGCTATAGGGCAAGATGTTGGGTAGTGCGAACAAAAATCCAAAAGCACAAACCACTGCTATTAATATTTCTTTCCACTTCGCAAAACTCATCTACTACTCCATCATATTCATTCCCGGGCTCTCACTCTAATTAAGTACGCCGTTTAGTGGATCCACGTTTGGCAGAATTTTCGGTATCGGGTGCAACAACCGCCACTGTGCCCTTACCATTGGAACCAGAAGACACTCCATGCTCAATTTCGTCATGAATCGGAGCTGCCAAATCACTTCCTTTGGTCAGCACCTCAGCAATAGAACTCTTCAAAATTCTCATGCGTACATTTTCAGCTATCTCAAGAGAGACCTCCCTATCGCTTACGATTTTATGAATGGTACCTATAATCCCACCAGCAGTTATAATCCTGTCACCTTTTTTTGTAGAATTCCTTAATTTTTGGTTTTTTGCTTCACGTTTTTGCTGTGGTCGCATTACCAAAAAATAGAACATGACGATTATGAGCAAAATCGGAGCCAAAGATTCCAAAAGTCCAGCCGGTTTAGAAGCGTTAGAATTGCCTCCACTTGCCACTGTTCTGGTAGTCGAGTCTGAAGAAACTCCGGCGGCGACTGGCCCCGCCGATGCGCCTGTCTCTCCCGTATTATTCATGATATTACCCTATATTCCTTTCTGACATCACACCAATATATCACAATTATATCACAATCAACTTTTGTACACCACAAAAGCAATGTAAAATGCAGATTTTCGCCACATTGTCCATTTGCATATTCTATTTCATATACTTTCGAGGATCAACTGGTTTTCTGTTTTCCATCACTTCAAAATATAGCTGCGGCTTCGACACATCACCTGTTTTCCCCACCGTTCCTATTTTTGTATTTGCATCGACTACAGCATCTTTTTTTACGCAAATATCCTCCAGATGCGCGTAGGATGTTATGAGACCGTTATCATGCTGCACAATAACAAGATTGCCGAAATCTTTTTCCAAATTACTTCCGACATAGATTACCCGCCCACTGGCAGCAGCGCGAACATCGGATCCTAATTTCGCCTCAATGTTGATGCCATCATTGTTGTCTCCGAAGTTGGAAATGATGGGACCGGCAACCGGCACCTGCAACTTTTTGGTTACCACTGATTTTGATCTTTCGACAGATTCTGTAACTGCCGTTGTTTTTGCCGGTTTTTTATCCAATGACGACTGGCGCTCTTCAGCGGTGGCGCTGGATGTCTGCTGATTGCCAGTTCCCGTTTTCTTTTTTAGGGGACTACCGATAATTCTCGGAGAGGAAAGCACTACTGCCTGCTCGTTGAAGCTTGTTCCGCGTGGAGATTTTATAGCTTTTCCAGGAATGTTGTCATCCAAACTGCTCCCAACTTTCTCATATGCTCCGGCGGTATCTTTCGATAAATTCGAAGTCATCACTTTTTTAAATCTCTCGCTAAATTCATCATTTTGGAAAACGCTGCGGGATTTTTTTTTTAATTCTTCATTAAATTCCGGAATTTCATTTCCTTTTTGTTCTAAATTTTCATTACCAGATGCCGTCAGGGTGTAATCGCTCAAAATTACAGGCTCTCCTTCAAAAGAAGTATTATCGGGAGTAAAATCATTGGATGGCAACTGAAGGACTCTCCCTTTCTTCACTCTATAGGGCGGTTTTATTCCATTAATTCTCGCTAGATTCATGGGATCTACGTTATGTTTGTAGGCGACATCAAACAACGTTTCATCCTCCTCAACCACATGAGTAGACGCGTATTTTTTTACCGCAGGAGCGTTTAATACAAACGCTGGATAAGAGTCAGAAACAGCGTTGCTGTCATCTATCCGCAACAACACTGGCGATGGTGCATTTCTATTGCAACCACAAACAAACACCAGAAACCCATAAATCCAAAATCTAAAAAAAACACTACGCATTAGTCGAAAACAACTCCTCTAGTTTATCAAAACAGCCTGGAAATTCATGTCTACACAGCAGAGGAGTAATGGTGACACTTTTTTCTTTCGTGACAAGCCGCAAATCAGCAGCAGGTCCGTTCAAATCGGAATAGACAGCGTGCAACCAGTAGTAGGAATCACCCATTGGGTCCAGCTTCTTATGCACCTCCCATTTTATATCAGCTTTCCCCTGCCGTGCAACCCGGACGCCGCGCACTTCTCCCAGAGGAACGTCCGGAAAATTAACATTCATGCAAACATGATCAGGCCATTTGCAGGACATTATTTTTTTTATTATGGATGGAAGAAAAAGATCCGCTATCGGAAATTTTACGATGTCTGAGTGGGAGCAATGCTGACTTACGGCAATGCCCATTATATCTCGGGATGCGGCGGCAAACACAGCACCAACAGTGCCGGATAGTCCGATGAAATCCGCTATGTTAGACCCATGATTTATGCCGGATAACACCAGGTCAGGTTTTTTGTCCTTAAGGATTTCTCCGATGGCCACAAAAACACAATCTGTGGGAGTGCCGGAAACGGAGAATTTTCTCGGAGATAGTTCACGAATACGGAGTATATCGTCGAAAGTAACCGAGAAACTTTTTCCGCTCTGACCCACCTCCGGTGCCACAACCCACACATCCGGAGAAATGCTATTGGCAATGCGCTCCAACGCCTTTATGCCGTTCGAATGAACATTATCATCGTTTGTTATGAGAATTCTCAACTGCGACATTGTTTGCTGTTTGTTAAACATATACCACATCCCTTCAATTCGTTCCTACTCAATTCTTTTACTCCATCCATATAGGATATAAGCGCTTCCGGAACGATAACATTGCCATTGGATAGTTGATAATTTTCTAATATCGCCACGATAGTGCGACCAATCGCCAGTCCGGAACCATTGAGGGTATGCACAAATCCCTTTTCACTTTCTTTTCCGTTTTCTTCCTTCCTATACCTTGCTCCCATGCGTCTGGCTTGAAAATCACCGCAGAGGGAGCAACTAGAAATTTCTCGATAGACACCCTCGCTGGGAATCCACACTTCGATATCATAAGTTTTGCAGGAGCTAAATCCCATATCACCGGTGGACAGCAGCATGACCCTATATGCCAAGCCAAGACTCTGCAATACGGTTTCGGCAGCGCCAGTCATGCGCTCCAATTCAGCTAAACCATCCGCCGGATGAACTATACTCACCAGCTCCACTTTACTAAACTGATGGTTCCTGATCATACCCCCGGTATCTCGTCCAGCAGCGCCCGCTTCGGACCGAAAACACGGAGAATAGGCAGTAAATCTCAGTGGCAGACGCGATGCATTAGTGGATGAATTCCCCACCATATTTGTGAGAGGGACCTCCGACGTGGGGATAAGCCACCTTCCGTCTGTAGTCTTAAAGGAATCTTCGAAAAATTTCGGCAGCTGGCCGGTGCCGTACATGGTGCTGCTGTTCACCAGAAGCGGAACCGAAATTTCTTCATAACCAAATTTTTGTGTGTGAATATCCAGCATAAATGATTTCAACGCCCGTTCCATACGGGCAAGCAGGCCCCGCAAAATAACGAAACGGCTGCCGGAAATTCTGGTAGCTGTGGCGAAATCGATCATGCCAAGATCCTCTCCTATTTTGTAGTGAGGTCGTGGACAAAAATTAAAATTCGTCGGAGTACCAACCGTACGCACGCATACGTTGGCGGTTTCGTCTTTTCCAACCGGCACATCTTTCAGCGGCACATTGGGAATGATGTTTAGAGCATCCTGCAGCGCGCAACTCCAGTGTTTTTCATCCCGCTCCAGGTCACAAATCTGATTTTTAAGGGCGGATGCCTGCACCTCAAGAGTTGATATATCTCCGTTGTTTTTTTTTGCTGCACCAATGGCGGCGGCCAATTCGTTTCTATGAGACTGCATCTGTTGTAATTTCAGCATTGCTTCTCGTTTTTTCGCATCCAGATTCACAAGAGTGGATGCCATTGGGGACAAATTTCGACTGACTAGAGCCGCGTCAAACGCCGCTGTATTTTCTCTAATCCATCGCATATCAAGCATACAGTCAACCTATGTATAAAAAACTCCAGTGTTATGCAACCGATAACAACGCCAGCATCCTAACACAATTCCATTGAAAACAAAACACATCATGTGCATTTGGAGATTGCGCTATATAGATATTAGATGGTATAATAAGTTGTAATGATATGTAAATTTT